>CAZMQH010000018.1:0-20416 GCA_964568245.1 uncultured Methylomarinum sp. | reverse complement strand
CAAGGAGAAATAAAAATCCTACGAGATCTAGGTATATTATTTATTACTGACTCCCTAATTAAAATACTCACTAATTTTTCAAAATGTTAATTTAATAAATCATAAATACTTATTATCCAACCCAAACCCTAGCATTTCTAAACATTCTCATCCATGCGCCATCCTCATTCCATTCGCTTGGATACCAAGAATTCTGAATAGTTCTAAAACAACGCTCTGGATGCGGCATCATAATGGTAAATCTGCCATCGGTTGTGGTTAAGCCTGTAATACCTTCAGCTGACCCATTTGGGTTGGCGGGGAAATCTGTGGTTATTTCACCATTATTATCAATATAACTTAATGCAACTAAGGCCTCTGAAGCTGAAGTATTATTAAATTCTGCACGGCCTTCACCATGAGCAATAACCACAGGTAATGTTGAGCCTTCCATTCCTTGCATTAGAATTGATGGCGATGCTTGTACTTTAACCATCGACACCCTAGCTTCAAATTGTTCTGAGTCATTACGTTTAAATTCTGGCCAATGCTCTGCACCCAGAATAATTTCTTTTAATCCCGACATCATTTGACAACCGTTACAAACACCTAAACCGAAGGTATCTTCACGTTGAAAAAATGCAGAAAACTCGGCTCTGGCTTTAGCATTAAATAGAATTGATTTAGCCCAGCCTCCGCCAGCACCCAATACGTCACCATAAGAAAACCCACCACAAGCGACTAGGCCAACAAAATCTTTTAATGTCACTCTTGAATGAATAATATCACTCATATGTACATCAATTGCTGTAAAGCCTGCCCGATCAAAAGCAGCTGCCATTTCAACATGGCCATTAACGCCCTGCTCTCTTAAAATAGCCACTTTAGGTCTATCAGTTGTAGCAAAATTGGCAATAATATTTTCATCAATATCAAAACTTAATGTTGCTGATAAACCGGGATCATTATCATCGGCAATACGCTCAAATTGTTGTTTTGCACAATCTGGATCATCACGTAAAGCTTGCATTCTATAACTGACTTCAGACCAGGTTTGTTGTAGATTAGCTCTACTTTCTGTATAAATTTCTTCACCTTGGTAGGTTATATTTAACTGTTGCTCTTTATCTAATATCCAACCAATTAAGTGAGTGCATTGCTCTAATCCAGCATCACTCAAGAAATCCATTACCGCATCCACTTCCGTTTGCTTAACCTGAATAACCGCACCTAACTCTTCATTAAATAATGCAGCTAATAAATCTTCACTTTCAGCAACCAGACTATCCAATTCAATTTCTGCCCCTTTACGGCCTGCAAAAATCATTTCAGAAATCGTTGCTAATAAACCACCATCAGATCGATCATGATAAGCCAATAGTTTATCTTGGCTATTTAGCGTTTGAATAGAATTAAAGAAAATTTTAAATAAAGCAGTATCATCTAAATCGGGTGTTTCATTGCCTATTTGGCTGTAAGTTTGAGCTAAAACTGAACCACCCAACCTATTTTTACCTGCACCTAAGTCAATTAATATTAGAACGCTATCTTCATTTTTTAATTGCGGCGTTAATGTTTTACTAACATCAATAACCGGAGCAAAAGCAGTGATAATCAACGACAGTGGAGAGGTCATGGTTTTATCTTTGCCGCCTTCATTCCACACTGTTTTCATTGATAAAGAATCTTTACCAACGGGAATGGCAATACCTAAATCTGGACAAACATCCATACCAACAGTTTTAACGGTATCAAATAAAGCAACATCTTCACCTTCGCTGCCACAAGCGGCCATCCAGTTTGCTGAGATTTTAACTTTATTTAAGGATTCAATTCTAGCAGCCGCAAGATTGGTTAATGATTCAGCGATAGCCATCCGGCCTGAAGCGGGGGCATCAATCACAGCTAAAGGTGTTCTTTCACCCATCGCCATAGCTTCACCGGTTAAAGCATGAAAACCCGAGGCAGTTACCGCCGCATCCGCAACAGGTACTTGCCATGGACCAACCATCTGGTCACGCGCCACTAAGCCCGTTACCGAACGATCTCCAATATTAATTAAAAAGCTTTTGTCCGCAACAGCTGGAAATGATAAAACTCTATTCACCGCTTCTGATAATTCAATCTCATCAGTTTTTAAAGCTTTTAACCTACGCGTTGTTTTTTCAACTTGTTTATGGATTTTAGGTGATTTTCCAAATAATATAGACATGGGAATATCAACCGGTGTGCCATCTAATAATTTATCAGTTAAGCTTAAGTGTTCCTCATCTGTTGCTTCACCAATCACGGCAAATAAACAATGTTCACGTTCACAAAATGAAGTGAATAGCTCTAAAGACTCAGGCGCAATTGCCACCACATAACGTTCTTGTGCTTCATTACACCAAATTTGCATCGGTGACATACCTTTGTCGGCATTATGAACATCACGCAATTCAAACTTTCCGCCTTTATCACAATCATGAATAATCTCGGGAACGGCATTTGATAAACCACCCGCACCAATATCATGAATAGAAATAACCGGTGTGTCGTGCCCCATCGCATTACAGTGATTAATGACTTCTTGGCAGCGACGCTCCATTTCTGGGTTTTCACGTTGTACCGAAGCAAAATCTAATTCTGCGGCACTTTCACCTGATGTTTGAGAGGAAGCTGCACTGCCACCCAAACCAATCAACATCGCTGGGCCACCTAAAATAATGATCAATGAACCTGCTGGAATTTTATGCTTATCAACCAACATGGGGCGGATATTCCCCATACCGCCAGCAATCATGATGGGCTTATGATAACCTCGATACTGGTTCTCTTTACCTGTTTCTTCTGCTTGTTCAAAACTACGAAAATAACCTGCAATATTGGGACGGCCAAATTCATTATTAAATGCCGCGCCACCAATTGGGCCTTCAAGCATAATATCTAACGCTGAAAAAATACGTTCTGGTTTACCATTATCTACTTCCCAAGGTTGTTCAAAACCAGGAATCCTTAGATTAGATACCGTAAAACCAGTTAAACCAGCTTTGGTTGCAGAACCTCGACCCGTTGCCCCTTCATCTCTAATTTCACCACCTGATCCAGTTGCTGCTCCAGGGTACGGTGAAATTGCGGTGGGGTGATTGTGTGTTTCCACTTTCATTAACAGATGGGCATCTTCTTCTACATAGCTGTATTCACCCGTTTGCGGATTACGAATAAATACATCGGCTTTTGAGCCTTCAGCAACCGAAGCATTATCACTATAAGCAGATAAAATTCCTTCTGGATTTTTATCTGCAGTATTTCTAATCATGCCAAACAATGACTTTGCTTGTTCTTCGCCATCAATAGTCCAACTAGCATTAAATATTTTATGCCGACAATGTTCTGAGTTTGCTTGGGCAAACATCATCAGTTCTACATCTGTTGGATTTCTCCCTAATTCAGTAAAACTGGTGCTTAGATAATCGATTTCATCAGAAGATAAGGCTAATCCTAATTCAGTATTGGCAGTAACCAACGCCTCACGACCTTGTTCAATAATAGAGACTGACAATAATGGCTTAGGATTATCATGTACAAATAAATCCAAACCCTCTTCATTCTCGAAGATTGACTGGGTCATTCTGTCATGAATTAAATGCCCAATACCCACTTTAGTATCAGCTGTTAATTCACCTGCAACAATATATTCTATTGCTCTTTCTATGCGTAAAACAGAAGTTAACCCACATCGTTCTGCAATTTCAGTCGCTTTGCTCGACCATGGAGAAATTGTTCCAGGTCTGGGAACGACTAAAAAACATTGGCCTTGTACTTCAGTTGTTGGTTCTGCGTAACCATAAGTTAGCAGTCGCCCAAGCATCGAAGATTCGTCTGTAGTTAAATCCTTTTCAGTTTCAACAAAATGTACAAACCTGGCTGAAACGGCTGAAATATTATGATTTATCTGTTTAAGCTGCGTTAACAAATGATTTAAACGATGCTCTGAAAGAGCAGATGTTCCAAGGATTTTTAACATGAGGTAATTTGAATAAATATATTTATGAATTTTAAGTCCTCTCTTGCTGGAGAGGGTTTGGATGAGGACTCAAATAAGTCTTTTTTTCAATATTCTTTGTGCTCTATATTTTAAAAAACATACAGAATTTAAGGTAAAAAACAATCTATTTTAATTCCCCTCTCCCTCTGGAGAGAGGCTTAAGGGAGGCAGTAACAAATAATATACCCAGCTCTCTTGTCTTTTTATCCCTCCTTGGCTCTTCTCAATCGGCACATAGAGTAACTATGCTTCTCTTGAGAACAACCAAGGAGAAATAAAAATCCTACGAGATCTAGGTACATTATTTATTACTGACTCCCTAAGAGCTATTTTAAATCACTGAGCAAGCCTGCAAACAGGCCTATTTTGTAGTGTTTAAATCTTCCTTGATTGTTTTGTACAATAAATTTAATAGTTTAAGACCATTACCTTTATATTGAGGTATATCGTTCTTATCAAGCACAATAATTTCAGTTAGCATGCCATTTTCAGCTAACATTATTTTATACTCTTGTTCATTTGCTGGGTCATTACCAAAGATAAATAATACCTCATCCCATAATGAACCATCATCTACATTCTTAAAGTTAGGATCATACTGGACAGAATAAACACTTTGATATTCATTTCGTTTAGTGATTTCAATAGCATTTCCACTTAATGCTTTACCCACAATTCGCCATGTTCTTTGTAGAGTCTCTTCAATTCGTATTCGGGTTGCCCCTCCTGAATATTCGACTAACTCAACAAGAACAGCTGATTTTTTCTCGCTATCAACAGAGTGTTCATGTTCAGCTACAGGTATTTCCTGATCTGGAATAGATGGCCTTGTATTTATTTGTTGAATCGTTTGGCTACCCGCATGTGTTAGGCCTGCGGGTATTGTTAATTCAGGTATTTCCGAAGTTAATTGATAATCTTTTTCTTTGTCAGGAAAATAGCTTTTAATAGCCCCACACGCTGATAAACTAAGCGCGACCAATAAATTTAGCGTTATATTTATTTTTTTCATTTAACTAATTTCAGCTTGGCTCATTGCTTTACGGACAGTATCATAACAATCTTCAGTCAACCATGTGAGAGGCAAGCGAATACCTTTCCCCATCAATCCCATTTCAGCAACAGCCCATTTAACAGGGATAGGGTTTGATTGAATAAATAAATGTTGATGCAAGCCTGTTAACTTTTTATCAATTGATTCTGCAAGTTCTTTATTGCCTTGCATTGCAGCTGAAATCATTTCATGGACTAATTTTGGCGCAACGTTACCAGAAACAGTAATAGATCCATTTCCACCTAATGAGCAAAACTCACAACTACTCGCATCGTCACCTGTATAGATGGCAAAATCATCACCACATAAATCACGAATAGTTTTAACTCTATCTAACTCACCTGTTGCTTCTTTTACACCGACTATATTCTCAATAGCAGATAAGCGGCCAATAGTTTCAGGCAACATGTCACATGCGGTTCGACCAGGAACATTGTATAATATTTGAGGGATATCAACCGCTTCAGCAATGGCTTTATAATGTAAATAAAGCCCTTCTTGAGTCGGTTTATTGTAATAAGGAGTCACCAATAAACAGGCATCAGCTCCCGCATCTTTAGCAGCTTGCGTTAAAGAAATAGCTTCAGTGGTTGAGTTTGCCCCCGTTCCAGCAATAACAGGAATTCTACCAGCTACATATTCAACAACACACTTTACAACATCACAATGTTCAGCTTCATCAAGAGTTGCAGACTCACCTGTTGTACCCATAGCAACAATAGAATCAGTTCCCTGCTCAATATGAAATTCCACCAATTTTTTTAGGCTTTGCTTGTCCACTTTGCCCAGATTGTCCATTGGGGTGACTAAAGCAACGATACTACCTTGAATCATGCAGATCTCTCATCCAGAATTAATAAAAATGGAGAGCATTATAACAGTATATTCCACTAAAGGAGGCAGTAGTTTTGGGGAGAAGGCTTTAGCCTTCATGCGGTAATATATGAAAAATCAGGCTGAAGCACTGCGTCCCAACTACTCTTTAGCAGGTTAATCCACGAAAGTAACATCATCAAACTACTCTGCTTCGCCTCGAAACTGATTAACAGTATCCAATAAGAAATCAATATCGTTATCGCCTGTTAACATTTCAACCATGGTTTGTTCAAAGCTATCTTGCCCAAACTCTTGTTCTTCACGTTAATAATTTCAGCAATGCCATCCTAACGGGCCATCCGTCGCTGCTATATTCACTTGGCTTCAGCTTGTTCCCTGACGTCTACTGAGGACTAAAAAATCATCACTTCGCTGTCGCTCCGTCTCCCTGATTTTCAGCGCAAGCCAGCACAATATTAATAGTTGCCAAAAGTCTATGGCATAATAGCCTTTAACGAAATAAATCGAATAATATACCCACTCCCTATGAGCATCTCCATAAAAAATGAATCCGAAATCAGTAAAATGCGTATTGCTGGAAAACTAGCCGCAGAAGTTTTGGAAATGATTGCCCCCCATGTTGTTCCAGGAGTGGCAACTAATGAGCTTGATAAAATCTGCCATGATTACATTGTTAATGATCAACAAGCGATACCTGCCCCGTTAAATTACCGTGGTTTTCCTAAATCTATTTGCACCTCTATCAACCAAACCATTTGTCATGGCATTCCATCAGATAAAAAATTAAAAAAAGGGGATATTGTCAATATTGATATTACGGTTATTAAAGATGAATACCATGGTGATACCAGTAAAATGTTTTGTGTTGGGCCTGTTGCTCAACATGCACAGCGCTTAATTGATATTACTCAGGAAAGTTTGTTTTTAGCGATAGATCAAGTTAAACCTGGGGCAACCTTAGGCGATATAGGTCACGCCATTCAAAAACATGCCGAATCAAACCGCTATTCCATCGTGCAGGAATTTTGTGGTCATGGCATTGGTATAAATTTTCACGAAGACCCTCATGTGATGCATTTTGGTAAAGCAGGTGAAGGTCATGTATTAGAAGCAGGTATGATTTTTACTATCGAGCCTATGCTAAATATTGGTAAAAGGCATATGAAAGTGCTTAAAGATGGCTGGACAGCCGTTACTAAAGACCGCAGTTTATCAGCTCAGTGGGAACATACCATATTAGTCACCCCTGAAGGATATGAAATATTAACTTTACGTCAGGAAGAAATGTGAATACTAACTTTAGCTTAAATCCTAATGATATTTTTTCTGATGACAAACCTTATATAAAACTTAAACACATTATTGCAGAAAAAAAGGCTGAACAAAGTCAAAAGTTTGACCCACAACACAATGTGGGTGACTTATTAATTGGGAATTCAGCTTTTGTTGATGATATTTTAATTCTTGGCTGGAATCATTTTCTTAAACAACATTCAACCCAACTTTGCTTATTAGCAACAGGGGGTTATGGACGAAATGAACTTTTCCCTAACTCAGATATAGATATCTTAATACTCCTTAAAGATACCAATACCCATGCCTTTCAAGACAGCCTATCTTCTTTCTCTAATTTTTTGTGGGATATAGGTCTAAAACCGGGGCAATCTGTTCGCACCATACCAGAATGTATTCAAGCGGCTAAAGAAGACCAAACCATTATGACTAACCTACTTGAGATTAGGTTAATCAGTGGTAACTCAACTTTATTTTCAGATTTATCAGTACAAGTTTCCCAAGCTAAATTATGGTCATCTGCTGATTATTTTTCTGCAAAAATGCAAGAGCAAGAAAAACGTTACGCAAAATACCATGAAACAGCCTATAACCTTGAGCCTAATATAAAAGAAGGGCCTGGGGGCTTACGTGATTTACAAAATATAGCCTGGGTGTTTAAACATCATTACAAATCAACCTCCCTTAAAGAGTTGATTATGTATGGCTATTTCTCCGCGACTGAATACAACGAGCTCAATGCCTGTCGAGATATTTTATGGCGTATCCGTTACGCCCTTCACCTACTAACGAAAAAAAGCCAAGATCAACTTGCCTTTGATTATCAACGCGAACTAGCAAAACAATTTAATTTTATTGATACTGATGATAGGCCTGATGTAGAACAGTTTATGCAGTATTACTTTAGAACAGTATCGAAGCTTGAACGAACCAACGAAATTTTACTGCAACTTTTTAATGAGCAACTGATTGATACTGCTTCTATTAAACAACTGGTTCCCACCAATGATCACTTTTATTCCATCAATGGTTATATAGAAGTGAAAGAGACAGATACCTTTAACAAACACCCATTAGCCTTACTTGAAATTTTCACTTTACTTCAGCGCCATAAATCATTAAAAGGAGTAAGAGCTAACACCATACGCTTAATTCGAAAAAACCTACCTTTAATTGATGATAATTTTCGTAATGACCCTATAGCAATCAACCTATTTCTTGCTATCCTTAAAGCTCCCCGAGGTATCACCCATCAATTAAGACGAATGAACCGCTATGGGATTTTGTCTGCATATTTACCTAATTTTTCAAATATTGTAGGTCGTATGCAATATGACTTATTTCATATTTATACCGTTGATGCTCACACTCTTTTTGTGCTCAGAAACCTCAGACGACTTTCCATTGAAAAACACCAAAATGAACTTCCCTTTTGTAACAGTGTTTTTTTACGCATAAAAAAGCCTGAATTGCTCTATATCACTGCGCTATTTCATGATATTGCCAAGGGTATGGGCGGAGATCATTCAGTTTTAGGTGAAGAGATGGCTCAACAATTTTGCTCTCAGCATAAGCTATCTAAGCATGACAGTAAATTAGTCACTTGGCTTGTACGCAATCATTTAGTGATGTCAATGACAGCCCAAAGAAAAGATATTAGCGATCCGGATGTTATTCACAAATTTGCCCTACAGGTTGGCAGTATAGAAAACCTTAACCACCTCTATTTATTTACTGTTGCTGATATTAGGGCAACTAACCCTAGTTTATGGAATTCATGGAAGGACTCTCTTTTATTTGAGCTTTATACCCATACTCATAGTGCTTTACGCCGTGGCTTACAAAATCCCATTGAGAGATCTGAACGTCTTTACGAAAATAAACAAGAAGCCAAGGACGAGCTGATTGGTCGTGGAATTTCTGAAGCAACCATACAAAAGACCTGGAATAAAATAAATGATGATTATTTCCTGCGCTATTCAGCAGATGAAATCACCTGGCATACCATTGCTATTGCTGCCACAAAGGAAGATGATCTCCCTTTAGTTATTTTACGCCCCCAAAACCAACGAGGCAGTGTAGAAATATTTATCTACACAAAAAATGAAAATAAAATATTTTCTCTTAGTGCCGATACCTTTGACTCTCTAGGTCTTACCATTCTTGATGCTCGCATTATTACTATCAGTTTAACCACGACAGAACAGTATGTGCTTAATAGTTTTCAAGTGCTGGAACAATGTGGCGAACCTATTACAGACTTAGACCGAGAACTCTATATTTGTAAAACATTAAATGAAAATTTAAAAAACCTTGAAGTAAGTAAACACTGCAATATACTTAGACAATCTAGACAAGCCAAACACTTTCCAATCACTACAAGAATAAATTTCCACAAAGACCCTTTAAGCCGCTATACCATTATTGAACTGATCACAACAGACCGAACGGGATTACTAGCCCTTATTGGCAGTGCCTTTAATGATTTAAATATTCAATTACATGATGCAAAAATCACAACTATTGGCAGTAGAGCTGAAGATATGTTTTATGTGACTGACTTTGATTTAAACCCCATTACAGATGATGCTGAATTAGAGAGAATTAGAGAGAATTTATTTTTAATTTTAAAAAATACAACAAATTGATTCCCATTCAATTCTTAGGAAGAAGAATTTAATAATACCCGAAATGATGGCGCAGAATTTTATCTTCGCAGTCGTATTAGAAAAGTAGGCGCATAGGGGGCTATAGAACTCTTTATACAACGCCTGTGAAGGGACAAACAAAAAGCTAAATAAGCTTAGGAACATGCATGAAGCAACAGGGGGGTGCAGGCTTTAGCCTGCATTCTTCTTGTTACTCATGCAGGCTAAAGCGCCCCAATAATTCAATAGACTAATTTTATTGGTCTTGTTTGCTACGGTAAGTTTTACTCCAGAAGGAATGATCCTGAGTTATAACTTCTGGACGTTATTCCATACACGTTCCTTAGGACTATTAGCCATTGTTATTAACAATCATTTGAAGCCGTTACTAACTTAATATAATTAATTAAGGTATCTTGCATACCCTTGTCAAATTCCATGTAACGCATGCCTATCTTGCACTGGTCTTTTGAAACTCGTCGAGAAAAAGCTACATGACATCTAACACTTATTTTTGCTGTCTCACCATTGAAAGGTAAATCCAACCAAATATAAAGCTCAACAGGCTTACCATTGCTAACAAAACTTCCACCAGGAGTAATCAAGTTGCGTTCAGCAGTATTACATTGAATACATATCCCCTCACTTGAAGTATCAACAGCAACCACATCAAGATGCACCCCTTGGTGATTTTCAACAACGGCAGCAATATCTTTAATAATTCGTGGATAAAATCTTTTTTCCATAACAATCCCTCAACTGAAAGTCATTTATAATAACTTTAGCCTAAATCATTAATAAATCAAGAAATTATTTTTTATAATCATTATTCTTGTAATGACTTTCCTCTGGCCATTTTAGGCAAATTACCTTCTAGACCAATAGCCATCCGCGTTACTTTATTTTTTACTGGTGAAATACGTTCTGCCAATCCTAAGCCAAGATTCCTCAAAAACTTGACGGGTAATATCTTATTACTAAAAACGCGATAAAAAACATCCATTACCGTCATCATTCTTAAATTTTCATTTCTTCTCATCTTTTCATACCGACTAAGAACAGAAATATCACCCACTGTTTCGCCTTTTGCATAAGCTTCTACTAACACCTCTGCTAATGCTGCAGCATCTAACAAACCAATATTAACCCCTTGGCCAGCTAAAGGATTTATCATATGTGCAGCATCCCCCACCAAAGCCACTCCAGGTTTCACATATTGCTGGGCATGTTGTCGTTTTAACGGAAAACTAGCCACCCCTAAAACCTGATTGATTTTCCCTAAACAATCAGGAAATGTAGCGGTTAATTCAGCAATTAAAGCTTCACCAGATAAAGCTTTTAATCGTCTCACTTCATCCGCAGAGTTATACCAAACAATTGAGCCATAATTTCCCGTCAACGGTAAAAAAGCCTGTGGACCACTAGGCACAAAACGCTGCCAAGTTATATCCTGCTGATCATACTCAGTCTCAACATAAATCACCATGGCATGCTGCTGATAATCCCAACTTGTCACGCCTATTCCCACTATTTGCCTGACTCTTGAATTACCGCCATCAGCGGCAACCAACATATCAGTCTGCAATTCACTACCATCAGATAAAGACAAGCGGGTTTGTCCCGATGCACTATAGTTAATTTTTTCAATTGAAACAGGGGCAATTAATTCAACATTCTCAAATTCAGCCAATCTATCCAATAATGCTAATTGTGTTACTCGGTTTTCAACAATATGGCCTAGTTCAGGCAAAGCGATATCATCACTATTAAACTCAGTATTCCCCGCTGTTTCCCAAACTCGCATACGTCTAAAGGGACATTGTCGACGATTCAATACTCCCTCCCAGGCACCCACTACTTGCAGAATTTGTTTTGAGGCTAAACTTAAAGCAGAAACTCGTAAATCATGGGGTTGCTCAGCAGAAAACTCATGCGGTATTGCCTGCTCAATAATGGCAACTTTTAACCCGCCACCTCCTAACCCACAAGCGACTGTAGCGCCAACCATTCCACCACCCACAACAACAACATCAAACTCTTTCATAATTTATCGTACATCGCTAATAAAAACTAAAAATGATAAAAAAGGCCCAAGCATCGCTCTTTTTACCTTTTACCTTGCGCCACCAACCAGCTCTCATGATATAATCGGATGGTTTCACTGCTCGAAATTTTGGTAGTCGACAGTAGCTTAGGGGCGTTGGCCTCTGACTCTATCATGCAATAAGGGAGATGGAAACAAATAATCCTACGTAATATCGGACGATTATTTGTGTCCAGCTCCCTAAGCAAAAGAGCATATCGACTGCAAGACATTAAATTACAAATAAGGACCGGGATGGCGATGAATATAAATTCCCTTAAAAACCATACAACTCAATTACTTTACGATGAAGACTTTTCACAAGACAGCTGTGGCGTTGGTTTTATAACCCACAAAGCAAGTAAACAATCACATGATTTATTGATAAAGTCCCATGAAGCACTTTGCACTATCCCTCATCGAGGCGGTATGAGTGCAGAGGGTATTGGTGATGGTGCAGGGGTAAATATTGATTTATCGCTTAATTTTTTCCGTAAAGTAACGGGAAAAAATGACTTGGAACTAGGACAATTTGGCGTAGCCAACTTCTTTTTTCCAGAAGATCATGTTAAGTACGATGCAGCAGCCACACAACTGGTTGAGAATCATTTAAGAAAGTTTGACTTGCCCGTTATCACCTGGAGAAACGTTCCTGTTGATAATTCAGCACTTAACGAAGCATCTATTAAAGCTCAGCTTCCTATTAAGCAACTTATTTTTGCTCGCCCAGCAGCATTGAAAGAGGCAAGCTGGGAAGAATTTGAAAAACATATTCAAGTCGCCTTACTAACGATTGAAGCAGAAGGCTTTACTCGTCATGAATTAGATGGCTTCTACCCCTTATCAATGAGTTCACGCACTCAGGTTTATAAAGGCCGCCTTAATTCGTTTGAAGTGATTCCTTATTTTACTGATTTATACGATGTAGATCATGAAATCAGCACTTTATTTTTCCATACCCGTTTTTCTACCAACACAGCCCCTGCAACCATGATGGCTCAGCCATTCCGTTATATGGCGCATAATGGTGAGTTAAATACGGATAAGAAAAACAGACTGAGTGAAAATGCTATTGCCCGTCAAAATAACAAAGAAGTTATTTTTCCAAACGGCCAATCTGACTCGGGTCGCCTAGACCAAACATTAACGCGTCGTATCAATGAAGATGATTTAGATATTGTCACCGCTATTTTAGCGATGATGCCTCCTGCATGGGAAAACGACACATCACTTTCTGATGAAGTCAGAGCCATGCTGGAATATTTCAGTTTATACGAAGAAAAAAATGATGGCCCAGCAGCGATTATTTTTAATGATGGCATTCGTGTTGGCGCACGTCTTGACCGTTTAGGGCTAAGACCTTTACGTTCAGTTGAAACTAATGAATACCTGGCAGTGATGTCAGAAGCCGGACAAATTGACTTTCCTGCCAATGAAGTCTTAAGACGTGGCAGAATTGAAGCTGGCGGCATGCTTTATTTTGACCATAGCACGGGTGAAGCTTACGATAGCCACCAAGTGATGGATCGTCTTGCTACAGAAAAAGACTACAAAGCTCTATTAGCTAAAAATGCTGTGCACATTGCAGATTTTGATAAGGTTGAATTATCAGAAATGTGCAATCAACACACGCTGAATATAGACCAAAGACATACAGCCTACTCGCTTAACCAAGAAAGCTTTAAGTTCTTACTTGACCCTATTCTAAGCAATGGAATGGAAAAGGTATCAGCCATGGGATATGGCATTACACCTAATGCTTTATCAAAATCTGAAGGTGGCATGTCGCATTACTTTAGCCAACGCTTTGCACAAGTCACCAACCCACCGCTTGACTCATTACGTGAAAGTGATGGTATGACGTTACGTGTTGCCTTAGGTGCGAAACCAACTTTCTCTGAGCATGATAGCCGCCAATTAGTGATTGAATCACCCGTTTTACAGCGCACTCAATTGGAGCAAATTCGCAGACAATCAGCGGTTAGCCATACAACCATAGATATGTTGTACAGCCCTGATTATGACAGTGCAGAAAAAAATGAAAGCATATTAATTCTTGCACTTGAAGCTGTTTGCCAACTAGTTGAAAAGGCAGCTAAAGCAAATACAGGTATTATTATTTTAACTGACCAGAATATCAGCAAAGATAAGGCGGCTATTCCCGCTTTATTAATGATTTCTGCGGCTAATCAGCATTTGACCTCACAAGGTTTACGTTTTAATTCTTCTCTTATTTTAGAAACAGGACAAGCAGCGAGCCCACATGATGTAGCGACTATTTTAGGATTTGGTGCATCAGCTATCTGCCCTTTAAGTGTGCATAACCGTGTGATGACTCATTATAGTAATGAGCAAGAGCAGCAAGCAGCATTAGATAACTTTCAAGCAGGGATTAAAAAGTCACTGATGAAAACCATGGGTAAATTTGGTTTATGTACCGCTGAAAGTTATATTGGCGGTGAATTCTTCGAATCTAACTATTTAGATACTGATGAGCCTAGACTAAAACCTTATTTTCCAAATATTCATTCGTCTGTTGGCGGTGTACGTTATGCCGATATTGCGGCAAGTGCAACTGAATGGCATCACAAATCACTTTCAATCAATGAAGAAAAGGACATTCCTTTCCTTGGTTTATTTAAAGAACGCCTAGAAAGTGCGGGGCATACCTTTGGTAATACCGCAGTCAGAGAATATATCAATATGACTGATGAGGATATTTTATATATTCCTCAGCATGAAAAAGCTGCAGCTGCCAGCGATACAGCTTATCTAAACTTTGGTTATGAAAAACGTACCCCAGAGCAAATTGATCAATTTGGTATCACCCCTGCTTACCGCAGCTTTACCAATGGTTTATATAAAGAACGTATGAGCAGGCCCGCAGCACTTAGAGATATTGTTGACTTCCCAGCTGATATTCGCACAGCCAAAAGCTGTGAAGATTTTGATTTAGCTTTAAATCAGCAAAACCTGAAAGGCAATAATAATTACCTGATTGTTGGGTTGAGTGTTAAAGCAAGCAATGCTGAACATTTTGAAATTTCATTGACTGAAAATTCATCACCTGACCGACTAAATGCTTTAGCCGCTCACTTTAACAAACGCTTTGTTAAAGAAAAATTTAGTTTGACTATCAATAACAACAGCATCAGCATTGATACCAAAGTATGCAGTGCAGCTTGCTTATTTAATAATTATTTAAACAACATTGAAACAGCTCGCGCACCGATTGCTTTAGCTGATGTACAGCCAGCTCATGAAATTACCGCGAGTTTAGCCACAGGGGCAATGAGTCACGGTGCTTTATTATCCGAAGCACACGAAGCCGTTGCTCAAGGGACCAACATAGCGGGAGCCATTAGTAACTCGGGTGAAGGTGGTGAACACTCAAGCCGTTTTAACACCATTAGATCAAGCAAAATTAAGCAGTTTGCTTCAGGGCGTTTTGGCGTTTGGGCAGGGTATCTGGCTGATCCCAACATTGAAGAAATTGAAATTAAAATTGCTCAAGGTGCAAAACCTGGTGAAGGCGGACAATTACCGGCAGCTAAAGTCTCAGTTGAAATTGCTTCTTTACGTGGCGGCACCCCAAGGGTTGAATTAGTCAGCCCTCCTCCACATCACGATACCTATTCTATTGAAGATTTAGGTCAGTTAATTCATGATGCAAAAGCAGCTCGAGTAAAAGTAGCTGTTAAATTAGTATCATCCGAAGGCATAGGAACAATTGCTGTGGGTGTTGCTAAAGCTGGCGCAGATGTCATTAACGTGGCGGGTAATTCTGGCGGCACAGGTGCAGCAGCAGTAACCAGTTTAAAAAATACAGGCCGGTCCCCAGAAATTGGTATTGCCGAAGTGCATCAAGCCCTAGCTGTCAATGGCTTACGTGACAAAGTGGTTCTACGTTGTAGCGCAGCTCACCAAAGTGGTGTTGATGTCGTTAAATCAGCTATTTTAGGTGGCGACTCTTTTGAATTTGGCACCACAGCATTAATGATGTTGCGTTGTGTAATGGCTAAAAACTGTAATATTCGCTGCCCAGCTGGCTTAACCACAGCACATGAAGAATTTAAAGGCGACCCTCGTGTTCTTGCACAATACTTTATGAATCTGGCACACGAAGTAAGAGAGGTTTTAGCTAGCCTTGGATATTCAAGCCTAGCTGAAATTCGAGGACAGGCTGATTTACTGCATTTGATTGACCACCCAACCATGGTGGGTCAACTAGATTTCACTCGTTTATTAGCCCAAGTCACTGAAGTTAAAATTGACAACCCTATTTATTTAGAAGCTGACTTCAGTATTGATAATCAATCGATTGAGAAAATTACAGCATATATAGCTAAAGGTCAAGCTGTTGTTCTTGAGGGGCCTAAGTTCAAACTTAATAACCGTCATAAAACAGTAGGCGGCCAAACCGCTATTGATATTGAACGGATCTTGGCTTATGAAATCACCGAGCAACAAGCCAGCAATTCAAAACTAATTTATACCAATCAACATGGCCGTCGTTATTTAGCGGATGATAGTGTCACTATTCGTACCACAGGTTCTGCAGGGCAAAGTTATGCCGCCTTCAACAATGATGGCATGCGTATGGAACATCTAGGTACTTGTAATGATGGCGTTGGTAAAACAGCCTGTGGCGGTACTATCATCATCAAGTCTCCAGGTGGCGGCTCAAAGAAATCTGGTGAAAACGTGTTGATTGGTAACTTTGCCTTATTTGGTGCGACAGGCGGTAAAGCCTTTATTAATGGCGAAGCGGGTGACCGTTTTGGCGTTCGTAACTCAGGTGCTATGGCCGTTGTGGAAGGTGTGGGCGACTTTGCTTGCGAATATATGATCAACGGTGCAGTACTTAACCTAGGCACTTTCGGTAAAGGTTTTTGTACGGGCATGTCAGGCGGTAATGCTTACCAATATGACCCAGATAATCGTTTAGAAGATCTACATGATACAAGTTCTGTTGAAATTCGTAGCTTAACTGAAGAATCTGAAGTATCAAAAGCGCATGAGCAATTTATTATATCCATGCTTGAGCAACATATTGAATACACTAACTCAATCATTGGTAAGAAAATATTAGCTGACTGGGAAAACCAGCGTAAACACTTTAGGTTTGCTATTCCTTTATGGCTATATAAAACGCAAACAGCTGAATTTTTAAGTAAAACGTGTGACCGTAAAACTACGATTGAAGAGTTAGCCGTTGATTATGCTCAAACACAAATAAGCCTTGTTAAAACGGGATACCAGAATAATCAGCCTTTATTTGATGGTGCAATTCCTAATTATGGAAAAACGGATACTACATTAACCTTTAAATTAATCAATAGTTTTTCTGTCATTAATACAGCGCAAAAAATTACCAAAGATCAGCTAAACAAATCAGGGGGAACTGAGATAACTGAACAACAAGTGACACAACAAGCGGAAAAATTAATTATCGAACGTCCTCGTAAAATTCAGGATGCTTTAGTTAAGACCTATAGAGAAGCTTATGCCAATTATACTGACGAGCAATTATCTGCATTACTGGCAGATAAACGCTTAAATGATTATAAAACCGCAATGATCTTGCGTGATGTGCAAAGTATTTATTCTATTGGCTCAACCGCCTGGATAATGGAACAACAGACCGCTAATAGAGCTGCATTAGCAGAAGTTACTGGGGTTGAAGAATATATTGCGGCTTTAGCCAGTCTTAATATTGTTCAAACCATGCCAGATGCATAAGTGTCTTAATTAATTAAGTTATATTGATCCTGTAACCCCTTAGAGATACTCCTAAGGGGTTACAGGTAAAGTCGAAGAAAACAGTTACAAAAAATATGAAAACACCAAATATTCCACAAAATACCCCCTACAGTGACACCCAACGTGCCTGGATAGGTGGCTTTTTTGCAGGTATGCACAGCCATATGCTGCAAAATTCTGGATCAAGTAATCAATCTAATGCCCGTGTCATTAATATTCTTTATGGCACACAAACAGGAAATTCGGAATCCGTAGCAACGGATGTAGCTGCCGCAGCTAAAACACACGGCTTACTGCCCGTTGTGCAAAGCATGGATGAGATTGAAATAGATGCGCTGGTTAAAATGGAATACTTATTAATCATCACCAGTACTTATGGTGAAGGCGAAATGCCGGATAACGCACAATTGCTTTGGGATGCTATCAGTGCTGATTCTGCTCCAAAAATGGAAAATACACAGTTTTCTATTTTTGCATTAGGTGATACCAGTTATGATTTATTTTGTAAAGCGGGTATTGATTGGGATAATCGCTTAGCTGAATTAGGTGCTAAACGCCTGTTTGAGCGTGCAGACTGTGATGTTGAATTTGAAGAAATGGCTGAAAACTGGATTAACAATGTTATTCCTATGATGTCTGATGGCGCAACAGTATCTATTTCTACTGCTGCTGATTCAGCTAACACCAAACCAAAGTTTAATAGTAAAAATCCATTTATCAGTAGGATTACAGCGAACCGCTTGTTAACTTCTGAAAAATCATCTAAAGAAACCCGTCATTACGAGTTGACTCTTGAAGGTTCAGGCTTAAGCTATGAAGCAGGTGACGCATTAAATGTAGTCCCTCTAAACTGCCCTGAATTAGTGAGTTCTATTGTTGCCGCTATTGCATGCACAGGCACAGAAGATGAACCTGTTAATGGCGAACCTATGTCATTATCAGAAGCGCTTCGTACACACTTTGAAATAAAACTCCCTAGTAAAGAACTTATTCAGGAAATTGCTAACCGTTCAGGCGACCAAGAACTTAATGGTCTACTAGAAAGCAATGATAAAACCGCTTTATCTAAGTATTTATGGGGACGTGATACTTTAGATTTATTACTAAAATTCCCTGGCATGCAATTTTCTGCAGCCGAATTTTTAGCTTTATTAAAACGACTGCAACATCGTGCTTACTCGATTTCTTCAAGTGGAAAAATGCACTCAGACAGCGTACATTTAACCGTTGCTAGCGTTCGGTACAATACTCATGACCGGGATCATAAAGGGGTTTGTTCCACTTATATGGCTGACTTGGTCGATGATAATTCAGAAGTGAAAATATTCTTTTCTCCTAACAAAAGCTTCAGAGTCCCAGAAGATGATTCTTTACCTATGATTATGGTGGGCCCTGGCACTGGGATTGCTCCTTTCAGAGCTTTTTTACAAGAACGTGAATTTAGAAAAGCCAGTGGTAAAAATTGGTTATTATTTGGTGACCGTAATGCGGCAACAGATTATATCTATCAAGATGAAATTGAAGCTATGCATCAGAATGGCGTTTTAACACGCTTAGATTTGGCATTCTCAAGAGATCAGGAACAAAAGATCTATGTGCAGGATCGTATGATTGAGAATGGTGCAGAAATGTTTTCCTGGTTAGAACACGGTGGATCATTCTTTGTTTGTGGTGATGCCATGTATATGGCTAAAGATGTTGATAAAGCACTACATAGCCTTATTGCAGAACATGGTAATAAAACAGCAGATGAAGCGGTTAATTATGTCAATCAGCTTAAAAAAGAAAAACGTTATGTGCGTGATGTTTATTAATACCCTATAACTTTCAGAAAATTATATTGAAGATCAGGCTAAAGCCTGCGCCCCCAAATTAACCCCCTTTTTTATTTATGAGCCTAAGATATTCAATTATTCCAGTCACCTCTTATCAGCAAAACTGCAGTTTATTAATTTGCGAAAAAACTAATAAAGCCGCTATTATTGATCCTGGCGGTGATATTGATATTATTTTAGATACTTTAAAAGCTGAGAACGCCATACCCGAAATTATTCTTGCTACCCATGGTCACCTTGATCATATTGGGGGTGTAGCAGAACTTGCCAGAATACTTTCTTTACCTATTGAAGGGCCTCAACAAGAAGATAAGTTTTGGCTAGACTCCATTCCCTCTCAAATACAAACCTTTGGATTTCCCCACTGCGATAGCTTTATCCCGAATCGTTGGTTAAATGATGGCGATACGGTTAAAGTGGGAGAACAAACGCTAGAAGTTATTCATTGCCCAGGACACACGCCTGGCCATGTTATATTCTTTCATCCAAAATTAAAATTAGCGGTGGTGGGTGATGTGCTTTTTAATGGCTCTATAGGCCGTACAGACTTCCCAAAAGGAAATTTTGATACCTTGGTTAACTCAATCAAAGAGAAATTATGGCCTTTAGGGAAAGATATTAAATTTATTCCTGGCCACGGCCCCATGTCTACTTTTGGGGCTGAGATGAAAAGTAACCCTTACGTTTCTATTTAAGGAGCTTAGATTAAGTTGAGGACTGTAAGGAACTTAGGGAGGCAGTAACAAATAATATACCCAGCTCTCTTGTCTTTTTATCCCTCCTTGGCTCTTCTCAATCGGCACATAGAGTAACTATGCTTCTCTTGAGAACAACCAAGGAGAAATAAAAATCCTACGAGATCTAGGTACATTATTTATTACTGACTCCCTTACACTC
>CAZMQH010000017.1:0-20778 GCA_964568245.1 uncultured Methylomarinum sp. | reverse complement strand
TCAAATGAACAAAAAAACTGACTCAAAAGGGCTTTCCCTCGCGACGGTTTCTATTTTCGGACAGCCTCCTAGGAATATACACATAGATAAAAACCTTGATTCTACTCTCGTTCCATCAAGGCTACAAAATATAACGCATATAGAGGTCCAAAATGACTGCAATTAAAGATATCATGAACACATCACCCGTTATTCCTGTGATGGTAATTAACAAACTAGAACATGCCGTACCCTTAGCAAATGCATTGGTTGAAGGAGGTTTAAAAGTATTAGAAATCACCTTACGTACCCCTGTTGCTTTAGAAGCCATTAAAAAAATTAAAGCTGAAGTCCCTAATGCTATAGTAGGTGCAGGTACGGTGATTAACTTAAAAACATTAAATCAAGTCATTGATGCCAACGTTGATTTTATAGTTAGCCCCGGAGTAACGGATACTATTATTGATGCAGCTATTGCATCAGGCGTGCCTATTCTTCCTGGTGTTATTACTCCTAGTGAAGTAATGAACTTACTTGAAAAAGGCATTACTGAAATGAAGTTCTTCCCTGCTGAAGCAGCTGGAGGAATACCTATGGTTAAGTCTATTGGCGGACCTTTACCACAAGTTACTTTTTGCCCCACTGGTGGCGTTAGTCCTAAAAATGCGGCGGCTTATTTAGCTTTGCCTAATGTTGCTTGTGTGGGTGGATCATGGATGGCTCCTGCTGATCTTGTTGATGCTGAAGACTGGAATGAAATTAAACGTTTAACAGTTGAAGCAATTAGTATTGCAGCAGGGAAATAAATTGTAAAAAAAGTCCTCAATTGATTGAGGACTTTTTATTTATGCTAGATAGTGACTGCAATGTGATTAAGATAAAGAATGTAACCTTGATGAAGCAGAGCACAACCAAGGGGTTTTCACTGTAAAACCTTGATTTCACTTCGTTGCATCAAGGCTACGATGCTTAACTTAATCGCATTGATTGTGCCCCTCTAGAACGGCACATCATCAAAATCATCTAAAGTTGCTGGCCCATTACTTTGAGGCGTTGGTGCAGCTGCTGCTTGTTGAGCTGGAGCGGCCTGTTGCCCCATCCCTTGGTCATTCCGCTTACCCACTAAATCTATTACATTGGCATTTAACTCTAAACTGGTTCGCGTAGTTCCGTCATTGGCCTGATATTCACGTTGACTCAATTCACCTGAAACAAAAACTTGCTGACCTTTTTTTAAATAGTTTTGTAACTGACCTTCAGCACGCTTGCCCCATAATGCAACACGTATCCATAATGTTTGTTGTCTATCACCAAAACCTATATTATTGGCCACGGTTACATTTAAAACCATTTGTCCTGATGGTGTTGATCTTACTTCTGCATCACGACCAACAGTGCCAGTAAAACTAAATACATTACTCATTTTTCGTTATTCCTAAATCTTAATTCAATTATAAAGTGGGAATAACTTTATCAATGCTTCCCACCCATAAAGTTTTCTAATCAATTACAAATTGCATCTTTGCAGGCTTCTAAAACATTTTCATAATTAGGCTCATCTGCTACTTCTGCTACTAATTCTGTGTACACAACTTTATCATGCTCATCTATAACAACAATCGCACGCGTCATTAATCCTGCCAAAATAGTATCCACTATTTTTACACCATAATCTTCAGCAAAATTTGATCTAAATGTTGATAAAGGTAAAACATCTTTTAAACCTTCAGACTCACAAAAACGTCCTTGTGCAAAAGGTAAATCGGCCGATATGATCAGTACAACTGTCTTTTCTAAATTATCAGCTTTTTGATTAAATATTCTTGTTGATGCAGCACAAGTAGGGGTATCCAAACTTGGCACAATACTTAACACTTTGATTTTTCCCTTATAGTTCGCTAGAGAAACATCTTTTAATTTTCCACTGACTAATGAGAAATCAGGTGCAGCAGAACCAACAGCAGGAAGGTCACCTGATGTATTAAGAGGTTTACCTTGAAAGGTGATTATAGCCATGGTGTTATTCCTATTTTGTCTGGGTTTTTATAGCAAATTAGTAGATAACTACTCAGCGTATTTAAAATGCTCTTAAGCCCTCTCTTGCTGGATGCCTACACGGATGTAGGTAAGTAGAGCAATGCAGGAGAAATTACCGAGAGGTCTTGGCTGAGGAGGTATTAAAATAAAGTCTTTTCTCCTTATTTTCTTTGTTTTTTAGATACAGAAAACAAAGAAAATTGAAAAAGAGAGTTTTTTTTGATTCCCCTCACCCAACCCTCTCCCTTTGGAGAGGACTTGAGAGCAGAACTGTATGCAATTTTATACATACTAGGTAGTTACGAAATTTCTATTATTTCTTTTTATAATGCTTCACTAAGCGCTGACGCTTTTTCAGTTGGCGATCTGTCAGTTTATTCTTTTTATCCTTAAAAGGGTTTTCAGCTGATTTAAGAATTATTTTAACAGGTGTTCCTTTAAGCTCTAATTGATCCCTATAAAAGTTCATCAAATATCGCTTATAAGCATTAGGTAAAGCATCTGTTTGCGTACCATGTATCACCACGGTTGGGGGATTTCGTCCTCCTTGATGAGCATATTTTAATTTTATTCGTCGACCACTCACCAACGGAGGCTGATGAGAAGCTAGCGCTTCTTTCAAAATCCTAGTTAATACAGGGGTAGACATATCGACCATGGCTGCATCATATAACTCCTGAACCACATCAAATAATTTACCAACACCACTGCCATGTAATGCAGAAATCGGGTGCTTTTCTGCAAAATCCAGAAAAGGTAATTTTACATCCAACTGCCTTTTAATTAACTCTTTTTGGTCAACACTGATGCCGTCCCACTTATTTAAACCAATAATAAGTGCTCGCCCAGCTTCTAGTATCATCCCTAAAAGATGTGCATCTTGGTCCGTAATGCCTTCGCTGGCATCGATTAAATAAATCACTACGTTAGCTTTCTCTACCGCTTGTAATGCTTTAATAATACTGAACTTTTCAATCACTAACGAAACTTTAGCTCGCCTACGCATGCCAGCTGTATCAATTAAGGTAAATCTCTGTTCATTACGCTCAAACGGTATATAAATACTGTCTCGCGTGGTTCCTGCTTCATCAAAAACAACAACCCGTTCTTCACCTAAAATTCTATTAACTAAGGTTGATTTACCAACATTAGGCCGTCCAACAACAGCAACACTAATGCCTTTGTCTTCAGCGTCCTCTTCTTCATCAGCTGGTATTAACTCATCTATCAGAGTTAACAATTCATTGACACCTCGCCCATGAGTTGCAGCAATTTGAACAGGCTCACCTAATGCTAAGCCATAAAAATCAACTGTTGCTACTGCAGCATTAAGGCCATCAATTTTATTGGTTACCAATACGATAGGTTTATTTAATTTTCTTAAGGAGTCAGCAATAGCTTCATCAGAGCTATTTAAACCTTCTCTGGCATCCACTAAAAAGAAAACAACGTCTGCTTCTTCTAATGCAACTTGCACCTGTTTTTTTGCAAAACTATCAATCCCCTCTTTATCATCTGTAATACCACCGGTATCAACAACCAGACAATCCCTTTCACCTCTTTTAACACGGCCGTATTTTCTGTCTCTGGTAAGACCAGCGTAATCCGCTACCAATGCATCTCGGGTACGGGTTAGATAATTGAATAATGTAGATTTTCCTACATTTGGGCGCCCTACTAGGGCAATAACAGGTAACATTTAACCTAAAAACCTCTGTTTAAATAGGTTCAATAAGCAAACCCATTCATAAAAAAATAATACGAAATTTTAATAACCCGTGCTTTGCACTGGTAAATTTTACCTTGCGGAGCAATCTTCAGTCCGTTTCAGCTAACAATTGTAATATTGTATTCGTAAAGTCCGCTCTATTATTCTACTCGAATAACCTTGCTTTTAATGCGGCTAAAGTGCCGTCTGTTGCGTAAATATAAACTATATTATTGACGACAACTGGTTTTGCATCTATCGCTGAATCTGCAATTTTTATACGACCTAATTGCCTACCATCACTATTTGCTAACCAATGTATATAGCCTTCGTAATCACCAACTACCACATAATCGTCATAAACTACGGGAGTTGTTAAGGCTCTATGATATAACTCTTCTTGCTTCCAAAGTGAAGCCCCATTTCCTTGGTCTAATTGCCAAACATGGCTATTTGTATCACTGACATATAAATAGCGCCAATCATAACTTAAACCTGAATACGAAGAGACATATTCATTTCTCCACAGAACATCACCATCAATTTCCAACACTGCAGTGGTTCCTCCCTGATAACTGGAAATAAAAATAACGCCATCGGTCTCAACAGGGTCTACATCTAAATCAACTAAGCGCTCTATTTCTGAGCGTCCACTTGGAATCGCAATACTAGTTTCCCAGCTATTCTTACCATCCGTCAATCTTAGTGCTAATAATTTTCCATTGGCATAGCCTGCAATGACCTTATCCCCAACAATAATGGGGGTACCCGTGCCTCTGATACTTAGTGCTGGAACACTTCGCTCAAAAACCCAAAGCTCTGAACCATCTGTTTTACTTAGCGCTATCATTTTGCCATCGATAGCTCTAACAATAACAATATTATCTGCTACAACTGGATTGGCTAAAACTTCACTAGAAACAAAACTCTTCCATTTTTGTTCTCCAGTATTGATATTAAAGGCAATAACTTCCGCATTGCTGGTTGCAAAAACAACAACATCTTCACCTATTCCTGGCCCCGCAGAAAATTGATAGTCTGTTTCAGTTTCCCAAACTAAATCACCTGTATTTACATCACGTGCTTGAACTGTTCCCTCTCTATCACCAACAAAAACTTTCCCATAACTAACCGCTAAATCAAGGTTAAGAAAAAGCCCACCGGTTCCGACTCCAACACTTTTTTTCCATAAAACATCCAATTCAATTTCTGCTTTATATTCAAGCAACTCTGCGGGTGGTTCAATATTATCTTCCCCACCTAAAAAATAACTAGTAACACCCGTTACTAATTCAGCCGTTGTATCAACAATTGCACATCCATTAAGTGATAATAGTGCTGAGCTTGTTATAAGCCATGCCATATATTTTGTTTTATTATTTATCATCACTCTTTAATTATAACTTGGCAGGTAAACTCTCAGCTATTATTGGCTGATTACAACTTCAGAAGTTGCAATATCATCCAGTTTAAACTGTAATAAAGGCGTTTTTGCACCTGCCCTTAATGCGCTTTGATAAGCTGTGCGTGCTTCACCCAAACGATCTAACGCTACATACAGATCACCTTTTAATTCATCAAAACTAGCTGCAAATTCTTTTGCAGTTGCCTGATTTATTTCGGCGATGAACTGTAAACCTTTTTCATTCTCACCTGTTGCATACAATAATTTAATAAATCTTAATTTAGCGATGTTTTTCACTTCATTAGAACTAGCAGTATTCATTAGCGTTTCTAGAATAGCTTTTGCAGCATCAAGGTCATTTTGTTGAACCTTCGTTTTAGCTAAAAATAGGGCAGCATAGCTAGCATAGGCTGAATCGGCATGCTCCTCTTTAATTTTTTTGCTAATGGCCGCGACAGATTCAACATTATCTTTACTTAAGCTTATCAGTAATTGATCATAAAGAGCTGAGGCCTGGTATGCTTGTTCTTTAACATTACCTTGCCAAAAATTCCAACCTGCTATCGCCATTCCACCCAAAACAACACCGATAATTGTTGAGATGCCATTTTCTTTCCACCATTTTTTTATTGCCGCAACCTGTTCTTCTTCTGTTTCGTAAATTTCCACGTGTATTCCCTATTAAATTGATTCTATTAAAAATTGAATAACATCATTTTGAGTCAAATCTTTTTGCTCTTCACCAGATCGCAATGGTTTTAAACTGACCTCTCCCCGACTGACCTCATCATCACCGATGATAATCGCATATTCAGCTCCACTTTTATCGGCTTTTTTGAACTGACTTTTAAAACTACCACCGCCACAATTGACTTGTAATTTAATCCCATCAATTTCATTTCTCATCTTTTCAGCTAGGCGCATCCCTTCTTTTTCAGCTTCAACACCGACTCTAATCATATAAACATCAGCAGCTCGCTCAACAGGAACATCTTCAAGCTGTTCAATTAATAGCAATAGTCTTTCCATTCCCATGGCAAATCCAATCGCATGATTCGCTTTCCCACCTAATTGTTCAACTAAGCCATCATAACGTCCACCAGCACAAATAGTCCCTTGAGATCCTAAATCATCCGTTATCCATTCAAAAACAGTTTTACCATAATAGTCCAAACCTCTAACCAAACGGCTATTTAACTGGTATTCCACACCTAAATCATCCAGTGTTTGTGTTAATGTTTCAAAATGATTTCGACTATCCTCACCCATATAATCCATTAATTCAGGCGCATTTTGAATCAGTTGCTTCATATCCCTATTCTTGCTATCCAAAATTCTTAATGGGTTAGTTTCAAGACGGCGTAAACTATCTTCATCCAACAATTCAATATGTTGCTTAAAGTATTCAACCAGCTTTTCTCTATAATCCAACCTTTCTTCTGTGGTTCCTAGTGTATTGAGCTCTAGTCTTACCTTTCCTCTAATACCTAATTTCTTCCACATTCTATCGGTTAGTAAAATCAATTCGGCATCAATATCTGGCCCTGCAAGCCCAAAAGTTTCCACACCAAACTGATAAAACTGTCGATAACGTCCCTTTTGTGGTCTTTCATGCCTAAACATGGGACCGTAATACCAAAGTCTATGAACTTGATTATGCAATAATCCATGCTCCAAACATGCTCGTAAACAACCCGCCGTACCTTCTGGTCTTAAAGTAAGCGAATCATTATTGCGGTCATCGAAAGTGTACATTTCCTTCTCGACAATATCAGTCACTTCACCAATCGAACGTTTAAATAGCTCCGTTTTTTCAACTATCGGCAGTCTAATTTCTAAATAACTATAACTTGCTAAAACACCTTTTATAATATTTTCAGCATATTGCCAGCGTGGAGATTGCTCGGGTAAAACATCATGCATCCCACGGATAGCTTGAACCGACTGATTTTTTTTTGCCATGTCTAATACTAATATATTTTAGGAGCGATTTTATACCGCTACGTTCAGCGAAGCTAAAGCCCCACGTCCAATTTTCAGGTCACTTAATTCTAAGTTGCCGCGCTTGTTTTGAAAGCGGAAACAAACTAAATAGTTTACCCTCATAACCTTCTGCAGCTTTCATATTACCTAATACTCGCTCTGTTTGAACTGCGTACCATAAAGTTTCAGCACTATGTTTTGCTACTGCTAAATAACGCTGTAAAAATGCACGGGCTGACATATAATTTTCAGAATGGTAACTTATTTTCTGCATTTCAAACAGTGCAGGTGCATAGTTCTTATTTACTTGTAAAGCCTGTCTAAAATTATATTCAGCCTCCTGTAGCTTTCCTTTTCTAAGCTCACATCGCCCAACATTAGTATATGCAAACCACTTTCTATTATTAAGAGGAACTAATAAAGCATCCTTTAATAACTGCATGCCCTCATCATAACCGCCCCTTTCACATAAAAAACGGCCATAATTATTTTTTGCACTATAGCTATCTTTATCTAACTCAACTGCATTTTGATAATGTTTTTTAGCATCAGAAAACAACTTCATTTGTTCATATAATGCACCTAAGCTATTTTGGATGCTGGCATTATTTGAGTCAATTGATTCAGCTTTTTCAAGCTTTTCTTTTGCCGTTTTTAACATTCCCATTTCTAAATAGCGAGCGCCCATCTTTAAATAAAGCTGAGCTTCCTGTTCCTTGGGAAGTTTTGACGGTGATCCATTCGAGCTAATACATCCACTCATAAAACAAACGATCAGAGTTATAAACAAACACTTAAGCAATTTTTTATACTGCATGACTATTACTCATACTTTGTAGTTTTAAATGTCTACGACTTTTATCTTTAACCTTTCCTACCAATTGCCCACATGCCGCATCTATATCTTCACCACGTGTTTTACGGATAGTCGTTACTAAGCCCGCTTTGTACAAAATATCTTTAAACCGACTGATGGTTGCTGATGATGAGCATTGATAGTCTGAATTTGGAAAAGGGTTGAACGGAATAAGGTTTATTTTTGAAGGTACATTTTTAAGCAACCTCACTAACTCTCTAGCATCTTGAGTTGAATCATTAATACCCTCCAACATGACATACTCAAAAGTAATATGTTTTCTAGGCCCTTGTCTTGCATATTCTCTACAAGCTTCCATTAATTTTTTTAGCGGGTATTTCTGATTAATAGGAACTAATTCATCCCGTAATTTATCATTGGCAGCATGCAGTGAAACGGCCATACTGACATCACACGCTTCATTTAACCTAAGCATTGCGGGAACAACACCTGATGTACTCACCGTTACCCGACGTTTAGATAAACCAAAGGTAAAATCATCCATCATTAAATTCATTGCTGCGGCAACATTATCAAAGTTAAGCAGAGGCTCGCCCATGCCCATCATCACAACATTAGTAATTCTTTTGCTATCACCCAATCTTTTCTGTGCCACATAAAGCTGTCCAATAATTTCAGCCACTGACAAGTTTCTATTAAAACCTTGTTTTGCAGTAGAACAAAAAGTACACGCTAATGCACAGCCTATTTGGGATGAAACACATAAAGTGCCCCTTTTTTCTTCAGGGATAAACACACTTTCTATTCGGTTACCCAAGCCCATTTCAACCACCCATTTAGTGGTTCCATCGCTGGCTATTTGCTCAAGCAATATTTCGGGTGCGGTAATCATGCAATGCTCATTTAAATAAGCACGCAAAGACTTACTCAGGTTGGTCATCTGATCAAAATCAGTGACATCTTCCTGATAAATCCATTTTAATATCTGAGTTGCACGAAAAGATTTTTCGCCCATCTCGATAAAAAAGGCTGCCAGACCTTTTCTATCGAAATTAAGCAGATTAACCTTTTCCTGATTAACGGATCCGGTCACAAAGCTCGTCTGCTGAGAAGAAATAAGCAATTTCTCTAGCTGCTGATTCTACCGCATCAGAACCGTGAACTGCATTTTCATCAATGCTTTCTGCAAAATCAGCACGGATAGTACCAGCATCTGCATCTTTAGGGTTAGTTGCGCCCATTAGATCACGATTTTTTAAGACGGCACCTTCACCTTCAAGAACCTGTACAACAACAGGGCCAGAAGTCATGAATGATACTAAGTCATTAAAGAAAGGACGCTCTGAATGCTCTGCGTAAAAGCCTTCTGCTTTTTCTTTAGTTAGTTGTTGCATTTTAGATGCTACAACACGTAAACCATTTTTTTCAAAACGAGTAACAATTTCACCGATAACATTTTTTGCAACTGCATCAGGTTTAATAATTGAAAAAGTACGTTCTATTGCCATTTGTTAAAACTCCAAAGTTTTAAATTAAAAATCCTTTATAAAGAAAAAAGAATAAGGACAAAAGCCCTTATTCTAATTTCTCCTCACCCAACCCTCTCCAGCAAGAGAGGGCTTTAAGAAAAAAAGCTATATCCTTGCATAGGAACTGCTCTTATCTTTTTGAACCTTTCGCCTTGAGCCTTTTACCTGCTCTTAAGGCATCCCATCAAATTCTTCACCTTCTTTAATCGGTATCATCAAATCGTCTTTAGATATACCCAAAGCTAATACGATAGGACTTGCTACATATATTGATGAATATGTCCCAACACCCACCCCAATTAATAATGCAATAGCAAAATTATGGATAATCTCCCCACCTAACACTGCCAAAGCAATTAATACGATGGCTGTGGTGAATGATGTCATTAATGTTCGGCTTAATGTTTGGTTAAGCGAAATATTCATTATTTCTTCTGAACTATCTTGCCTTAAACTTCTAAAGTTTTCTCTGATACGGTCGTACACTACGATAGTATCGTTTAATGAATAACCAATAACCGCCAATACCGCAGCTAATACCGTTAAATCAAATTCCATCTGAAAAAGAGAGAAAACGCCTAAAGTAATAATCACATCATGAAATAAGGCAGCAACTGAACCTAATGAGAATTTATACTCAAAACGCCAAGCAACATAAATCAGAATACCAAACATGGAGTACAGCATTGCTAATCCACCATCTTCAGCTAGCTCATCCCCAACTTGAGGCCCTACAAATTCAACACGACGTTTATCAACGGGTTCTGCGGAGCTTTTATTAGCAGCCTCCAAAACTTTGTCACTTAATTGAGCGTTACTTACTCCATCTTGTGGTTTTATGCGAATAAGCACATCCCTAGTCGTACCAAAATTCTGTACCGTTGCATCACCAAAACCAGCTTCAGCCAAATCATTACGTAAAGCGACTAAATCTGCTGCTTGCGGATAACCCACTTCTACTAAAGTCCCACCAGTAAAATCAATTCCAAGTTTTAAACCATTAACAACTAACGAGCTAATTGAAATAATTATTAATATACTTGAAATTATTAGCGCCAGTTTACGCTTACCTAAAAAATCTATATTTTGTTTAAACATCTTATTTGTTCCAGTTAAGCGCTATTAAATTGATAGTTTTTCGACATGACGATTGCCATATATCCAGTTAACTAGCATTCTTGTTCCCCAAATTGCAGTGAATAAGGAAACTAAAATACCAATAGATAAGGTGATTGCAAAACCTTTAACTGGGCCAGTACCAAATCCAAAAAGCACTAAAGCAACTAAAAGGGTGGTGATGTTGGCATCTAAAATAGTCACAAACGCTTTTTCATAACCAATAAAAATACTGGATTCAGGCGTATTACCTATTTTTATTTCTTCTTTAATTCGCTCAAAGATAAGGACGTTAGCATCAACTGCCATACCTACTGTTAATACGATACCGGCAATACCAGGTAATGTTAATGTTGCTTGTAATAAAGATAAAACTGCAACAATCACAATAAGATTAAACCCTAATGCAATATTTGCAATTAAGCCAAACGTTTTATAGTAAACAGCCATCAAGACTAAGACTAAAACAAAACCAACCACTACTGACATCAAACCTTTGTCAATATTATCTTGTCCAAGACTTGGCCCTACTGTGCGTTCTTCGATGATATCAACAGGAGCAGCTAATGCACCCGCTCTTAATAACAAAGCAAGATTACGTGCATCTTGCGGACTATCTAAGCCTGTTGTTTGAAAGCGCTTACTAAAAGTATCTCTAATCGTCGCGACACTAATCACTTTCTCTATTCTTTCTTTACGTCTTACTTTTTCACCGTTAATGGTTTTTGTTGTAGATTTGTATTCAATAAAAACAACAGCCATTGGCTTACCGATATTCTTTTGGGTCATTTTGCCCATTTTCTTAGCGCCTATACCATTTAAGGTAATAAATACGGCAGCAGAACCATTTTGGTCTATACCTGAAGAGGCATCGACAATTTGGTCACCAGTGACAATAACTCTGCGTTTAAGCAAGATAGGCTGGCCATTTTTTTCATAAAACAAACGGCTTCCAACAGGTACTCGGCCTGAAACAGCTTTTTGTACATCGTGTTGAACATCGACCAAGCGATATTCTAATGTAGCCGTTGTCCCTAAAATTTCTTTTGCACGAGTGGTATCTTGGACACCAGGTAATTGCACAACAATACGGCTATCGCCTTGCTGTTGAATCACAGGTTCTGCAACACCTATCTCATTCACTCGATTACGCAATGTAGTCATATTTTGCGCTAAAGCAAATTTCTTGATCTCTTTTTGCTCATTCTCAGAAAGCCTCACCAAAATAACGGTTGGATCATCAGTTTCTGTTATAACAAGCTCTCTAAATTCTTCAGCTAAAAGTTCTAAAGCTGCAAAAGCTGATTTTTCTGATTTTAACTTTATTTTAATCAATCCATTTTCTTTGGCAACAGACTTATACCTGATTTTAGCCAGTCTAAAACCCGATCGAATATCATTATAATATCGATCTTCGGCCTGTTGGATAGCGGCATCCATATCAACTTGTAAAAGAAAATGAACCCCACCACGAAGATCTAAACCTAGATACATGGGGCTTGCACCGAATGAGCGCAACCAATCTGGTGTCGCAGGTGCCAAATTTAAAGCAACAGTGATATTTTTCCCTGCTGACTCTCTTAAAAAATCAGCTGCTTTTAATTGTTCATCTGTATCATTAAACCGCGCTAAAATTTTGCCATCTTCAAATTCAAATGCTTTTAAAGTCAAACCAGCATTTTTAAGGCTGCTTTCAATTTCATCAGCTTTTGCTTGTTCAAGCTTAGTTGTTGTCGATGAGGACACTTGAACCGACGGGTCATTACCAAATAAGTTTGGTAATGCATAAAGAATTCCAATAAAGAGTACTACCAGAATTAACAGATTTTTCCAAAAGGGGAAACGATTTTGCATTTTTCTTCCAACAAATTAAATATTAAGGAATGAAGTATTTTTCTTCACTCCTTAATATCATTTTGACAGGTCAGGTTAAACAAGCTTGGTTTAACTTGTCCCTGCCATTCCTTATCATCAAATAAAATTAAGACTTTGCCTTTTTATTGACAGTTTTATAAGTTCCTTTAGGCATCATATTTGCGATAGCATGCCTTTGAACGTATAAATAAGTATTATCAGCTACTTCCAACTTTACAAAGTTATCATCAACAGTAGCAACTCTACCTAAAACGCCACCAGTGGTAACCACTTCGGCACCCTTAGCTAATGCTGTTAACATTTGCTTTTGCTCTTTAGATCGCTTTGATTGAGGGCGAATAAATAAAAAGTAAAAGAACACTAAAATGGCTAATGGAAAGACTAAACCTTCAATACCAGGTTGCGAAGCTGCACCTGCTGTTTGAGCTACTGCATCAGATATAAAAAAACTCATTGTTATCCTCAAATATTATAATTATTTCTTCTTCTAAACCATCAACATAGTAACGATTTAACCAAACCGGCTATTATGCCACAGTTGGTACTGTTTTGCCTCTCAACTGATAAAAATGCTTAACAAATTTATCAATCTTGTTTTCTTCAATTGCATCTCGCATATCTTGCATCAACTTTAAATAATAATACAAATTATGGATAGTATTCAGTCTAGGCCCTAGCATTTCTTTACACTTATCTAAATGTCGCAAGTAGGCTCGCGAATAGTTTTGACAGGTATAACAAGCACATGTCTCATCTAATGGCCTAGCATCCAACTCGTATTGACTATTTCTAATTTTAACGACGCCTGTGGTGGTAAATAAATGACCATTCCTTGCATTTCGTGTTGGCATTACACAATCAAACATATCGATTCCACGCCTAACCGCTTCAACCAAATCTTCAGGTGTCCCCACGCCCATTAAATAGCGAGGTTTATCCACTGGCATTTTTGGGTGAACCACATCTAATGCAGTCATCATTTCTTCTTTAGGCTCACCTACCGAAAGACCTCCAATAGCATAACCATCAAAACCAATATCAATCAGCCCATCAATAGACTCTTGACGCAGATGCTCATACATTCCCCCCTGCACAATACCAAACAATGCAGACGGGTTGTCACCGTGTGCTTTTTTACTGCGTTCAGCCCAGCGCAATGATAAACGCATTGAATCCGCAGCCTCCTTAACAGTTGAGGGATAAGGCGTACACTCATCAAATATCATTACAATATCTGAACCCAAATCTCGCTGCACTTGCATAGATTCTTCAGGCCCCATAAAAACATTACTGCCATTAATGGGCGACTTAAAGGTGACCCCCGCTTCAGTAATCTTTCGCATAGCGCCAAGACTAAACACCTGAAAACCACCTGAATCCGTTAAGATTGGTTTATCCCAGTGCATAAACCCATGCAAATCACCATGTGCTTTTACCACATCCATACCAGGGCGAAGCATTAAGTGAAAAGTATTTCCTAAAATGATTTGCGCGCCAATCCCTGTTAATTCTTCTGGTGTTAATGATTTAACTGAACCATAAGTACCAACAGGCATAAAAATAGGGGTTTCGATAGTTCCGCGAGCAAATTTCAATTGCCCTCTTCGTGCATGACCGTCGGTGTTTTTTAATTTAAATTCCATTACTTTTAATTTTTCTTTTGTTACTCATTGCCTTTGCTTTTATCCAGAGCATCAAGCTCATCTAACATTTTCAACCCACGCATACCATTACCACGCACTTGGGCTGCTAAAAACTGCTGTTTAGCCTCTTCTTCAACTAAAGCCCGGGTAGACAATTCATACATCAATTTATTTAAACTAATATGACGACTATTTGCCAATGACTTTAATCTATCAGAAATATCATCGGGTAATCGAACTGACAATGTACTCATTTGATAACAAGCCTCAATAATTCAGGAGGAGTAACAACCTCAAAACCAGCTAAATGTAATGCTGACTGGGCAAAGTCTTTTATATTATTGGTCACAATATAACGTGCATTAGCCGCTATAGCCAATTCAACAATATGATTATCAGCCTCATCCTTTAAGTTTGGCCGCCATAAAAACCAAACGTCAACAGGCTTACAAATACTCGCAAAATCATCAAGAAATGCTTCCAATGAAACAGAAGTTTTCGCACACAACTGTTGAATATTTTTACGCGCTATCAAATCTTGATACTCTGCATACAAAGCATTTGCTATGTATGGTTGAAATATACCTTTAAAACAACACCTCAAGACTTCTCTACTTGGCCCTCTGCCACCAACAAGCCCCGAAACCAACACATTGGTATCAACAATAATATTTATAGACATCTTTATATGATGGCATATATGAGCACAAAAAGAAACTACAAACCAAAGCGACTCTTCATCTTTAATACTTTCATCCGCCCATAAAAAAGACCAGTAAACTGGCCTTTTTTATCACGACATATAGGTCAAAAAACTTACTTCAATAAACCCTGCAACAATCCATTCAATTTATGAACAAAGGCAGCTGGATCATCCAATTGCCCACCTTCACTTAAAATAGCTTGGTCAAACAAGATATTAGTAATATCAGCAAAACGCTCATCATCTTGCTCTTCTTTAATATTTGTTACCAATGCATGCGTAGGGTTAATTTCAAAGATAGGCTTGCTTCCACCCATTCCCATCATATTCATTGATTGGCCAGCTTCTTTCATAATACGTTCCATATTAAGGCTCATATCATTATCACCGGTTACCAAACAAGCAGGAGAATCAGTTAAACGATTAGTCACTCGCACTTCGCTTACTTTATCACCCAACACTTCTTTCATTTGCTTCAAGATTGACTCAAAATCTTTAGTGGTTTCTTCTTTCTCTTTTTTCTCTTCTTCAGTATCCAACTTGTCTAAATCTAATTCACCTTTAGCCACTGATTGCAGCTGCTTGCCATCAAACTCAGTTAAATTAGAAATCAACCACTCATCAACACGATCAGCCATTAAGATAACTTCGATGCCTTTTTTACGGAAAACTTCCAAATGAGGACTGTTTTTAGCCGCAGAAAAACTATCCGCTGTTACATAATAGATTTTATCTTGGCCTTCTTGCATACGCTCAACATAATCTGTTAGCGCAACATTTTGTTTTTCTGAGTCAGTCTTAGTAGACGAAAAACGTAATAATTTAGCAATGGCATCTTTATTTTTGTGATCTTCAATCACACCTTCTTTAATGACATTGCCAAATTCTTTCCAGAAAGTTTCATACTTTTCAGCATCTTTAGACATTGTTTTCAACAAGCCTAACACCTTCTTAACAGCACCCGCTTTAATGGTGCTAATTTGCTTACTTTGTTGCAGAATTTCTCTTGATACATTCAATGGCAATGAATCAGCATCAATCACACCGCGAACAAATCGCAAATAACGTGGCATTAATTGTTCAGCATCATCAGTAATAAATACTTTACGGATATAAAGCTTCACCCCATGTTTAGCATCTCTGTCCCACATATCAAAAGGAGCACGAGCAGGCACATAAAGTAACAAAGTATATTCGTTAGTACCTTCTACTTTACTGTGTACATGCTGTAATGGGTCTTGAAAATCATGACTAACATGTTTATAAAATTCATTATATTCTTCATCTGAAACATCATCCTTAGAACGCATCCACAAAGCAGATGCGCTATTGACCGTTTCATCTTCAACGCGAGCAGGTGCGGTTTCTTTACCGTCTTCATCTGTTTCAGCAGCAATTTCCTTATCCATCACAATAGGTAAAGAAATATGATCTGAGAATTTAGTGATAATAGAACGTAATCGATAGCTATCTAAGAACTCATCTTCACCTTCTTTTAGGTGTAAAACGATTTCTGTACCACGCCCTTCCTTTTCAACCGCTTCAATCGTGTAATCACCTTCACCAGCAGATTCCCAACGTACTGCCTCTGTTTCTCCAGCTTTACGTGTAGTTAAAGTTACTTTATCTGCAACAATAAAAGCCGAGTAAAAACCAACACCAAATTGACCGATTAATTCGCTATCCTTAGCTTCATCACCCGTCATTTTTTCAAAAAACTGCTTAGTCCCTGATTTAGCAATGGTACCAATATGATCCTGAACTTCTTCCCGTGTCATACCAATACCTGTATCAGATACAGTTACAGTACGCTCATCTTTGTCAAAAGAAACACGAATACCTAAATCGCTATTGCCCTCATAAAGACTTTCATTAGATAAGGCTTCAAAACGTAATTTATCAACCGCATCAGAACCATTTGAAATTAATTCACGTAGAAAAATTTCCTTATTACTATATAAGGAGTGGATCATTAGATGTAACAGATGCTTTACTTCAGTTTGAAAACCTAAGGTTTCTTTTTTAGCTTCAACAGTCATGGTTTACTTATATCCTATTATTTCAATTTTGATTGAATTAAATTTGGGGGCGTTAATTATTTTTTCAAGGGATAAGTTGATTTAGTTTCTTGTTTGAGGTGCTCGTTACTTATACTCGATGTTCAGTTTTTTATGGTTGCTTTTTAGAAAATCTGGAAAACAAGGAGATAGAGAGGGAATGACTTTCTACAGGCATTAAGATTTATGATGGTCCAATTAACGCTACCCCTCTAATTCTTAGTGTTTCCTAAATTCAAGTTAAAAAAAACTGAAACATCGAGTTATAGCTACAAGAAACAAAGCATTAACTTTTTCATCCTACAGACGTACCAATTTATTCTTAATTTAAACAAAAGGTTTAATCACATTTGCGGTGATGAGAAAGCTATTAATTTTGTCTTATAGTGTTTTAAAATCTAAGAAAACATTTGATGTGAATTATCTGTCTTAAGTTTTTAATCAACGGATAACGTGGAAAAAGGCATTAAAATAAAGATGAATTTTCATTGACTTTTAAGGTAGTATCGGACCTTTTAAAAAACCATGGTACAACGTGGTGAAACCTGACACTTCAATTCCCTTCCAAATACTCATCTTTCAAATGAATATAATGTTTACATGAATATTCTAAAAATTGCTTCTCACTGTCTTTTAAAGGGCGTACTTGCTTTACAGGTACCCCGACATATAAATACCCACTCTCCAACCTTTTTCTGGGAGGAACCAGTGCTCCAGCACCTAGCATGACATAGTCTTCTAAAACTGCATCATCCATAATAATAGCGCCTATCCCCACTAAACAATAGTCTCCCACAGTACATGCATGCACAACCGCTCTATGCCCTATGGTGACACCTTTGCCTATTTTTAATGGATGACCTTCGGTTGAATAATCACCTGCATGGGAAACATGTAAAACAGATCCATCTTGTACATTAGTGCCCTCTCCAATCTGAATACTTTCTACATCGCCTCTAATAACACTTGTAGGCCAGATTGAAACATCATCAGCTATGGTAACATCACCAATAACAACGGCGCTTTCATCAATAAATACTTTATTTCCAATCACTGGGCTTATATTTTTAAATGATCGTATCACTGCATTTCTCCAATTTTTTACTATACTGCTAATAATACAACATCTATTTTAACTGAGGGTAATATGGCTTTATTTGATGGTATAAAAAGGCAATTTCGTTCGGTTATCGAATGGAATAATCCTCCTACAGACATTTTACTATCTCAATGGACAGAAAATGGTGATGAAATAAAAAATGCTTCAAAGCTCATTATTGGTCCTGGTCAAGGTTGTATTTTTGTTTATGAAGGAAAAGTTCAAGCGGTGTTTGAGGAAGAAGGCTTAATTAATTTAAAAACAGCCAACATTCCCTTCTGGACCACCATCAAAAAGTTCATGCAACTTTTCGAAAGTGAACATAAAGTAGCTATTTACTTCTATAAAAAAAGCAAAATACTGGACCAAAAATGGGGCACCACCTCTGCTATAAAATACGATGATCCAAAGTATAAATTTCCTGTCGGCTTAAAGGCTTATGGAAACTATAGCTATCGTATTTACGATCCAAAGGGGTTTTTTATTAACGTGGTAGGCAGCCACACAGATTTTTATATTGATGACTTTAGATCGGTGATGTCCGCTCGTATCATTCATCCTATTAGTGATTATCTTGCAGAAAGCCAATTTAGTTATGCAGAAATTGATAGCAACCGCGAAGAAATTGCTCAAGGTATTTCTATTAAGTTATCCATGGCATTTCGTAAGCTCGGTTTTGATATTACTGACTTTAGAATTGAAGGCACTGACTTTGATGAACAAACATTAAAAAGAATCAATCGAATTGCTGATTTAACGGCTGAAGCGCAGGCAGCTCAAGCTGTGGGACTTGATTACGCTAAGTTACAGCAATTAGAAGCGCTTCGTGAAGCCGCTAGAAATGAAGGTGGGGGAGCAGGTATAGGAATGGGCATGGGGGCTGGCATTGGTTTAGGGCAAAACATGGCTCAAACCATGACTCAGCAAAGCCCACCCACTCCGTCCCAACTCACTGCTAATGATGCAATCGCTAAATTAACTCAGCTAAAGAACATGTTTGAAACTGACTTAATTACAGAACAAGAATACAGCACTAAAAAACAAGAAATTTTGGATACCATGTAACATGGCCAGATGTAGCAGTTGCTCTGCCCCATTAGTCGCTCATATTAATCGCTGCAGTTACTGCAATGTACGAAACGATGTTGACTTGCATAACAAACATAAATATAGCATTCAAACCAAACACTCCGAGCGAACCTGCCCTCATTGTGAAACCCATTTACAATCTATAAAACTTGATATTAATGGTCCACTTATTATAGAAAGATGTAAATCATGCTTCGGCTTATTTTTTGATTTAGGTGAAATTGAAACATTACTAGAAAATTCAGTCTCAAATGTATCAGATATTAATTTAACCCTGATAAAAAACATTAATAAAGATCGTTACTCATCCCACAAAAAAGTTAAATATATTAAATGTCCCGCTTGTAATGCTTATATGCGAAGAGTAAACTTTGGACATCGTAGCGGGGTTATTATTGACCGATGTGCAAAACACGGCATTTGGGTTGATAGTGGAGAAATAACACATTTAATGGAGTGGAAAAAGGCTGGGGGAGAGTTGCTGGATATTAAAGAAAAATCAAATTCCAAACACAAACCTTCGCCCCATATTGCTAACTTCGATCAATTCAGTGACTTTCAACCATCAAAAAACATAGAACCTCATATACTAGAGTCCGTTTCCTCTCTTATCTATAAATTTTTCACATAACAAACGTTTTAGAGAATTTATTCAGACTATTTTACAGTCTGTTATAATCAGATATAGGCGTTGTTTACTGATTTAATATACACTCAAATTCTTATCAGCCCAACGCTTCTCTAATCCTTCATTAGTTTTATATCTTCAAGGTACATCAATGGCTTTAATGAGTTCATTCTTTAAAGGAAAAAAATCAGATCCAGATACGATTGTCCTCAGTGATCGCCTATCCCTTGAATTATTAAACCAATTAATTCCTATTAGGAATTTAAGCGATGATAAACTTGAATCATTTGCTTTAGATAATATTCCCGAGGTTTTACCTAAAGGTCAGACCCTTTTTAAGATTAATGAGTCATCTGAAACTGCTATCTACCTTTTAAAAGGTTCCGTCACTTTATCAGATGAAAATGGAAAAACATTTGATGTTAAAGCATCTGAAATAAAAGCCAAGTTTCCACTATCCAGTGGATTGAAACATACCACAACGGCCGTTGCAAAATCTGAAATTAAGATCTTACGCGTTTCCCAAAAAGTAATGTCTATTAATTCAGAGAAAATTAATCTAACCTCATTAAAAATACCAGACAGTTTAAGTAATAACCGTTTGTTACACGCATTTTCTGAGCACTTTATTAATGATGAACTTGAAGTCCCGTCCTTACCTAGTGTTGCTATTAAATTACGAAAAGCAATGCAGAGTGAAATTGGTATTGATGAGGCTGTACAAATAATTCAACTAGACCCTGTTATTTCTGCAAAATTGATCGAAGTGGCTAATTGCCCTCTGTATATTTCTATAAACCCTGCTAAAAGTTGTTTTGAAGCAGTGCAAAGAATTGGCCTAATTGCGACGCGTAGTTTGGTTATCAGTTTAAGTATAAAAAACATATTCTCTAGCAAATCCCCCTTAATAAAAAAACGTCTTGATCAGGAATGGAAAAAAAGTATTTATCTTTCAAGTTTATGTTTTATATTAGCCTCAGCTGACAGACAAATTAACCCTGAAGAAGCTTTATTAGCAGGTTTAATCGCAGATATAGGTATTATTCCCTTTTTAAACTTTGTCGCAAAACTACCCGCTGATTACTATAACGAAGAGGAAATCAAGCAAGC
>CAZMQH010000016.1:0-20819 GCA_964568245.1 uncultured Methylomarinum sp. | reverse complement strand
CTGATTATCCAAATATTTTTTTCAAAAAATTTCTAAAATCAAATACCCTATTTTTTTTGATTCTAATGGTTTTTTCAACAATTGTGCTATTAGCTGTCCCATCATTTACTTGCAACTCTATAACTAAGTCGTCAGTTGTTAGAGGTAAAACTTTTGCTTTTGAACGAAACCTAGACTGGAAGATAATCGCTTTTCCTGACTTAACTTTCCATTTATATTGAAGAGAATCACCATCATTATCGTTTGATAATTTAGCATTCAAAGTCATAAACCTGCCTATCCTACCTCGCCTACGGCTTTTTATAACGGCTGTAGGTGCTTGGTTTAATTCTGCTTCAGACAATCTATAACTTAATCGGATATCAACTATTTGCAAATCAGGTTCTACTGGCGTGAGCAATAGGCGGTTTATAATTTCAATACCTTGTGTAGAGATAAATTTTGCACTTGGGCCAAAAGGAGGCAATTGAAAATTATCAACAAATAATAATTGACGATACCTTGGGCTTTCCATTGAACTAATACAGTCCTCCCCTTCAAATTCTGATAAATCAGCAATCAAATCACGCTGCTCAAGCGGGTTTAATTTAGATTTTGCAATCAGCTCACCCGTATTGCTGACAACATTCCCAGTACAAATATAGTCTGCTAATCTAATAGGAAATGGATCTAATGCTAAAGCCAAACCAAAACCTTCTTGCTGACGGCTTTGTGTCAAATTATTAGCAGGTGAAAAGTTTTCAAGAACATGGGAGGGTGTAGCCAGCATATCCAGTTTAAATTCTAATTCGCCAATCTTTATTGCTGCCATTTTAGGGTTAAGAATGGGGCTTGAAAATGCATCATTAATAGCCGTCAATATTTGGCTATTAACTTGGGTTAGTGAGCCATAAAAATCAACTCCAGAAATTAATTTAATCAGTTCTTCATATGCTTGAGAATAATCATAAATAGCATCAAATAATACTGATTCATTTATTTTTAAAGGGATCGCCTCAAAATTACTTGCACTCAGTGCAAAAGCTTCTGAATCAGTATCAGTACGTCTAATAATTTCACCATGAGTGACCAGGTGGGAAGCATTTCCATTAGATAAAGCATCATCCAGCAAAATATAGGCAGCCCTTTTTAAACGATCTAACTGAAATGAAATAGGTTCACTTGCTAATAGCGCACCTGATTTCTTAACCCGAGAAGAAAGTGCTTCATTGGGTAAAAAAGGAGCATTTGATAAAGCAGTAATATGGGGCAATAAAGTTGTAGCCGTCAAAATTTTTGTTCCAGCCAACAGGTTCTTCTGTACCTCAGTCTTATTCAAAGCATCGCGTATCGCTATAGCATCACCCGCTTCCACCATGCCATGTAATTCTTCAACTAGCTGATAGGTGCTAAACAAATGGCCTTTTTTAAAACCTCGCGAGCGACTGCTTGGACCTGCAATGGTATTAAAAGTGAACTGAGTGGTGATAAGCCCGTCTGTTGCAGAGCCGTTTTAGTTAATATTAGGTTGTGCGCCATTAACCGTCTATCTTGCAAAGAAAATCCCTTATTTTGCAAAGCATCAACAACCACTGACACAATTTCTTCACTATTTTTATCGCCGTTGTAATATGCCTGGGCATTGATTCTGTCAATTGTCTCTTCTACTGAAAATTCATGACCATTTAATATAAAGCGGTTAACATTTCCCTGTAAGTCATCTGCCAAAACCAACAGACCATCTTCAATTCTAATAACCCCTGCTTTACCATCAGCACCATGAATACTGAAGGGAACCAGTGAAGTTAACGGTGTGCGGTGAATGGTTCCATCACTTAGCTCAACCTCTAATTGTGCAGATAAATCTTGTAAGGCATTAACTTCAATGCCTCCTGCCGATACAGATTTAAATACTTCTGGATGTATTTGCAGAGTATAAGCAGGCGAATCAACAAATGTGGTATTCAAACCATTTTTTGCACGATGAAATAATGAAATAGTGCTCCCATCAAAAATTGCTTCCCCCTGATCGTCGAACCCTGACTGATAAACAGTGGGACCCAATAAAGGCCCTGGGTTAGCAATCGCGGGGTTATGTATGGGTAAACCTGTGTCAATAATATTAGCTTCGCGAGCATGAGCCACTAAATAGGCAAAATCTTCACGAGTTAATAAATCTTGGTCTTGATATGATTTTTTGGAAAGAAATCCATCAAAAGATAAAATAACATTAGCATCAGAATTAATTAGGTAAATAGCAATTAACTGCTTAGCTTCTGCATACCTTATATCGCCAGAACCTAAATCATCCAGAGTACCTAACAGTTGCTTAGCAAATGCTTTATCAGCATATTCTTGAGGCTGAAAAGAGGCTTGGCCATTAAACAAACCTAATAGTTCTAGCCTAACAACCGCTTTCTTTGCATAATCTGAAATATAGCGGAAATCTTCAAACGTAGATGTGAGTGTTGACAGACTCTGAACATCATCAGGGTTGGGGGCTGCTGCATAAACCACAGGTAAGCTATTCAATGATAAATTGAATAGAACTGCCGTGGCTAAAACAGGTTTTACAAATTGCTTTAACATTATTTTAAACCTCTATTTACACGCTACTTACGCATAATTAACTAAGTGTGAGTGAGGGCAATGAATTCACCCTTCAGTCAAGTTAACAACCGAATACCTAAGTTTATTCCCAACATAAGAAAATAAATAAGTATGGAATTTTTTTAGCGCTCAAGTGTTAACGTAAATATCAGCTACTTTTAAATATTTTTTGAACAGGATTATCATGATAAAAGTACATTTATACTGTCTTTATATTGTTTCACTTATGTGGGGAGGGTTATGTTATGCCAATCCTGTTAAATCGATAGCACCAACCCTTAATGGTATTGAATTTCCAGTCGGCTACCAAAACTGGCAGACTATTAGCGTATCTCATCGTATTGATAATAGTTCTATTCGTACCATTTTAGGCAACCCTATTGCTATTCAGGCTGCCCGCAATGGCAAAACCAGTCCTTGGCCAGATGGTGCGATACTGGCCAAGGTTGCATGGAAGCAGCTTATTGATGAGAACTGGCCTTCAGCCATCGTGCCAGGAGAGTTTCATCAGGTTGAATTTATGATTAAAGATGCAAAAAAATACAGTGCAACTAAAGGCTGGGGGTATGCTCGCTGGAGAGGAAAAGATCTAACACCATGGGGTGAGAATGCTGATTTTGCTCAGGGCTGTGTCGCTTGTCATACCCCAGTTGCAAATAAAGACTATATTTTTAGTACTCCCGCTATTTTTATTAATGGTAAATAATAAAGAAATAAAATGACCGAAATAGAACAGCGGATGGTTGCGTATATTCCCCGCTTGCGTCGTTATGCCCAAGCACTGATTAAAGGTCAGAGTTCAATGGTTGAAGACTTAGTACAGGATTGTTTGGAGCGCGCATTAGCTCGATCACATCAGTTTCAGGAAGGAACTGACCTGCGGGCGTGGTTATTTACTATTATGCATAATGTGCATGCTAATCAGATCAGAAGAGTCAGCAATGGTCCAGACTTTGTGGAGTTACCCGAAACAATGAATGAATCAGTAGCAGATACATCTTCATCAAAACTGGAACTGAGGGACTTGCATCAGGCAATATCAGAACTCCCACTCGAACAGCGTAAAATTCTATTATTAGTTACCTTGGAGGGATTGCCATATCAACAAGTTGCCGATACACTTGGAATTCCAGTAGGGACTGTAATGTCAAAACTATCCAGAACTCGCCAATATTTACGAAAGCTAACCCATCGAGATGATGCTCCGCATCTGCGGAGGATAAAATGAACAAGTTCACTGAAATAACAGATGCAGAAATACAAGCTTATGTTGACAACCAGCTTGATGCCACTCGCCGCTATGAAATTGATATCTACATCCAGACTCACCCTGAAATAAGTGAATTGATTAAAGACTACCAGTTTCTCAACAGTTCAATTCAGGCTCTTTATGCCCCCATTCAAGATGAAGAATTACACGAACCCTATCATCAAACAAAAGTTGATAAGAAACCTGTTAACCATACAAAATCTTATCAAAAACCAATACAACGTAAATTATTTAAAATTGCAGCTTCAATGGCGTGGTTAATGATTGGAGGTGTTGTCGGCTGGAACTCTCATTCAACATATTTTAACTTGTCTCCCTCTATTGATGAAAAAGAAGTGCATCTAGTGCAACCCGCTTCTTTTGCACATGCCATATATTCAACAGAAACTCGCCATTCAGTTGAAGTATTGGCCAAAGAAGAAAAGCATTTAGTTGGCTGGCTATCTAATCGACTGCACACGGATATTAAAGCCCCCGACCTATCAAATAATAATTTTAATCTGATTGGCGGACGCCTGTTACCATCAACTAACCGGATGGCCGCACAATTTATGTATGAGCGCAGTGACGGCTCTCGCATAACACTCTATATAAGAAGAGGCGCATGGGACAATAACAAAACAGCTTTTCATTATTCAAATCAGGGAAGTATCAGCGTACTTTACTGGATTAGCGGAGAAATGGGATATGCTTTGGTGGGTCAACTTGAAAAAACTGAATTACTTAAACTTTCAGAACACGTTTTTCAGCAAATCAATTAATTCTGCTTACACCCATTTTGTCAAAACATGCAAACTACTCAACTTATTTAATGAGTGCTTATCTGGAGTTAAAAAACAACTAAAAATTGGAAAATGATTTAATTCCCAGTCCTTAATAGCATAGTAACGTGTAACTATTGATCAGTCAGTAGTATTGCAAAAACAATCATCAATAAAATAAAAGAAACCCCTTTCCAAAAAACCACAGGATCCCGTTCTAATAAAGGTGGACGCGTTTCATTATGAAACACTTTATTTGGATGACGTAGATCAAATAAAAACTCCGTCATTTCTGCATAACGCTTATAGGGATTGGGATGCAGAGCTTTTTTTAGAGTCCCGTCTACCCACAAAGGAATATGACGATTATCATGTGGCAAAGGGATATATTTTAATTTGTTTTGCGCTGATTTAGTGGTCGCTTTTGCTACCTGTGCACCGTAAGGTTGCTTCCCTGTCAGCATTTGGTAGGTGATAACGGCTAAAGAAAAAAGGTCTGCATTAGGCATTCCCTCTTGTCCCAGCATATATTCTGGTGCGGTATATTGCATAGTCCCTAAAAAATTGGCCCTTTCGATAGGACTAGCAATTTCTACAATACCTGCCACTTTGGTTGAACCAAAATCAATAATTTTCACCGTCCCCGTTCTATCAATCATAATATTTTCGGGTCTTATATCTTGATGTAGCATTTCTAAGCGGTGAAATGCACGTAAGCCTTTGGCAATTTGTTCTACTATGCTCCGTACCGTTTCTAAATCAGGTACTGGATTATCTCGCATCCATTGGGTTAAGGTCTGCCCATCAATATATTCCATAATAATATACAGAAACTTACGCTGCCGTGTTTGTGCACATGGCTTTAATACGTGAGCACTATTATTGACCCGTCGAGCAATCCACTCTTCCATCAAAAATCGTTCCAAATAGGCCGTATCACCTTGCAGATCAATAGAAGGCGTTTTCATAATGACTTGTAAACCCGATTCAATATCTACCGCCAGATAAACATGACTACGACTGCTGGCATAAACTTCTCGAATAATTTTATAACCATCAAATTTCATTCTCGCTTCTAAAATAGGAGGGAATGGCAATTCGGTTAATTGCTGATAAATTTCATCTACATTTTGAGTTGGTAAATCATCAACCTGAACAATTTGTACTGTCAGATTGTCATCACTCCCCTTATCATAAGCTTGCTCGGCAATCATTTTAGCCGCAGCATCTAAATCATCACTTTGCTCATTAATAACCTGAGCCATGAATTTTGAATTAACAAATTCATAGATACCATCCGTTACAAATAGAAAGATATCACCCCGATCAATTTGAAAAGAATCATAATCAATCTCTAACCGTGCATTAATGCCCATAGCCCGGTTAAGATAACTTTTTTCTTTTGAAACCCAGAGCCGGTGATCATTGGTTAATTTTTCTAAGGAATTATCCCGTAAACGATAAATTCTAGAATCACCCAAATGAAAGATATGCGCAGTGGTTGATTTGATAATCATCGCACTTAAGGTGCAAACATAACCCTTATCTTTATCGAAACGATACTGACCTTGCTGAGTTTGTGAATACAACCAAGAATTGGTTGCACTTAACACTTGATGAGCTGACTTTTTAACAGACCAGGCTTCTGAGGTGCAAAAATAGTCATCTAAAAAACCAGTAATGGTTGCCTGACTAGCAACATGCCCTACATTGCTACTGCTGATACCATCAGCTAATGCAATAATAATACCTTTTGAGGTTAGTTGAGGTTCTTCTGGAATAGAAACGCCATGAAAATCTTGATTAACTTTCTTACGGCCTTTATCGGAATATTGTCCTACAGAAACTTTTAATTGGCTTGGCATTGATAGAAACCTTTAAAAATAGTTTTTAAATTAAGAACCAACATATTTTTGGGACGCAGGCTTTAGAGACTGGAAAAGAGGGGTTGGGGGAGATTTTATTATAAAAATAAAATTTTTAAATCAATAAGTTGTTTTTTTATACCCCCAATTCAAATAACGACTTCACTTCATAAAAAAGCCTCAGTCCTATAATGAGGCTCAATTTATAGAGTAATAAACTTATTACAAATTACGTTCTGGACTCATTCTTACATGCGTGTAATACAAGGGTAAGCCAACAAAAACAAGACCACCGACCATATTACCTAATACTGTGGGTATTTCATTCCATATTAAATAATCCATAATAGTAAAGTCTCCTCCCATAATCATAGAAAATGGAAATAAGAACATATTGACAATTGAATGCTCAAAACCCATATAGAAAAAAAGCATAATAGGCATCCACATCGCCATCATTTTTCCTGTTGCAGACGTAGAAATCATTGCTCCAACAACCCCCATTGAAACCATCCAGTTACATAACATGGCACGGATAAAAATAGTGAACCAACCACCAATACCGTGTGCTTTATAACCTAAAGTTCTTGCTTCACCTATTGACCCTACTTTTTCCGCTATGGCTCCACCATCGGTGTTATAGCCGACCGTTAAAATAAAAGACATCATAAACGCAACCGTTAAGGCACCGGCTAAGTTGCCTGTAAAAACCAAACCCCAGTTACGCAATACTTGGCCTACTGTTACCCCAGGTCTTTTATCTATAAGAGCAAGAGGCACTAAAGTAAAAACACCCGTCAATAAGTCAAACTTCATTAGATATAACATAATGAAACCAACGGGGAAAAGCACCGCACCTAATAAAGGAGAACCCGTTTTTACCGCCACTGTAATGGCAAAAATAGCAGCCAACGCCAAAGTCGCTCCCGCCATAAAAGCACGAATCAAAGTATCTTTTGTTGACATGTAAACTTTAGCTTCACCAGCATCAACCATTTTGGTTACAAACTCGGTGGGTTCTAAATAAGACATTGCATTACCTCTTTTAAGATCTAATTAATAATTTGGCTGTGCCTTGGCACTTTAAAAAAAACTACAATGCAACAAACATGCCAATATATCCAAAACAAATCCAATAATCAAGCAGAGGAAGCAACTCTTTAAATACACTTTAATATATAAAGCATACCTATTCAGTACCCCTGAATAACCGATTATCAATCGCACCGAGGACGGGCGGAAGCTCCTACATCATGGATGTTAATTAATATGCTGATATATTTACAAAAAAAGCTCTTATTTAGTGCAAGACGACCTAAAATAGAGCCTAACAAGATAAACTAAGCAATATAATAATCTGCTATATTTCCATAAAGCACCATCCAACAAGCATAATGCACCACATTAATGCAAAAACAAAGCAGCACGCCATTAAACTTCTTTAAATTAACACAATACAAGCACTTAAAATATGGCACACTATCTGCTTATATAAATCCCATAAGATTGACGCATTTAAATTAGAGGATAGCATGAGCAAAAAGCAAACCTTAGTTGTTATTGGTAACGGCATGGTAGGGCATAATTTCTTAGAAAACCTAGTCGCCAGTGATATCAAAGATAATTATGAGATTGTGACTTTCTGCGAAGAAGTACGCCCTGCATACGATCGTGTACATTTAACAGAGTTCTTTTCTGGTAAATCAGCAGAAGACTTATCACTGGTCACTGATGGATTTTTTGAAGATAACAATATAACAATTCATCTGGGTGATAAAGCGGTAGAAATTGATACCCTTAATAAATTCGTCACTTCGGCTAAAGGTTCAGCAATCAGTTATGACAAATTAGTATTAGCGACAGGGTCTTACCCTTTTGTTCCTCCTGTTGTAGGGCACGACCGTGATAATTGCTTCGTCTACCGAACTATTGAAGATTTAGAAGCCATGACGGAGGCAGCTGAAACCGCTAAAGTCGGTGCCGTGATTGGTGGTGGTTTATTAGGTTTAGAAGCGGCTAAAGCGCTACAAGACTTAAAACTTACAACCCATGTTGTACAGTTCTCACCTCGTTTAATGTCGGCTCAACTGGATGATGGCGGCGCACAAATGCTGGCACAAAAAATTGAAGCTTTAGGTGTTTCAGTATTAACAGGAAAAAACACTACAAAAATTGTCGATGGAGATGAATGTTTACATAAATTAGTTTTTGCTGATGGCACTGAATTAGAAACAGATGTTGTGTTATTTTCAACAGGAATTCGCCCTAGAGATGAAATTGCTCGCTCTTCAGGTATAGAAGTGGGTGCCCGTGGCGGCATCGTTATTAATGACCATTGTAAAACATCTGATCCAGATATTTATGCCATTGGTGAATGTGCTGTATGGAAAGAACAAACCTTTGGTTTAGTAGCACCTGGTTATAGCATGGCAAGAACAGTAGTTGCTGATCTTGCCGGCCAACTTATTCCTTTTGAAGGTGCAGATATGAGCACCAAATTAAAATTAAATGGGGTTGATGTTGCTAGTATTGGTGATGCACATGCTAAAACCAAAGGTGCTTTAGTTTACACATACCAGAATGGTGCAGATGAAGTCTATAAACGCCTAGTCGTCAGCCAAGATAAAAAGAAACTACTCGGCGCAGTATTAATTGGTGATGCATCTGGCTACGGTACTTTACTGCAATACACCCTAAATAATATTGATTTACCTGAACATCCCGATACTTTAATTTTACCAGGTCGTTCTGATGAATCTGTTGGTTTAGGCCCAGATGCCCTGCCTGCTTCAGCACAAATATGTTCTTGTTTTGATGTGACTAAAGGCCAAATATGCTCAGCGGTTGAAAACGGCTGTTCATCAATGGCTGCTTTAAAAGCAGAAACCAAAGCCGCAACAGGTTGTGGTGGTTGTGCTGCCTTATTAAAATCTGTATTGGACAGCGAACTGGAAAAATCTGGCGTGACGGTTAATACTGATATTTGTGAGCATTTTTCCCATACTCGCCGTGATTTATACAACATCATCATGGTCGAAGATATTAAAGACTTTGACACATTACTTGATAGACATGGTAATGGTGGCAATGGCTGTGAAATTTGTAAACAAGCGGTCGGATCAATTCTAGCCTCTTACTGGAATGATTATATTCTTAAACAAGAACATCTTAGCCTGCAAGATACCAACGATACATTCCTAGCGAATATGCAAAAAGATGGTACCTACTCTGTTGTTCCTAGAATGGCAGGTGGCGAAGTGACGCCTGATGGCTTAATCGCTGTTGGACAAATTGCTAAAAAATACAAACTTTACACCAAAATAACAGGCGGACAACGGGTTGATTTATTTGGTGCGCTCGTTGACCAGTTACCTTTAATTTGGGAAGAGTTAATTGCCGCTGGTTTTGAATCTGGTCATGCTTACGGAAAATCATTAAGAACAGTTAAATCTTGTGTGGGTAGTACTTGGTGTCGCTTTGGTGTTGATGACAGTGTGGGTTTAGCGATTGAACTTGAAAATCGTTACAAAGGTTTACGCTCGCCACACAAAATAAAATTTGCTGTTTCAGGCTGTACCCGTGAGTGTGCCGAAGCACAAAGTAAAGATATTGGAGTGATTGCAACCGAAGATGGCTGGAACTTATATGTGTGTGGTAATGGCGGTATGAAACCTCGGCATGCAGATTTATTTGCCACTAACTTAAATAAAGAAACCTTAATCAAATATATCGACCGCGTACTCACTTTTTATGTCCGTTCAGCTGATCGTTTACAACGAACTTCAGTATGGATGGAAAATATGGAAGGTGGTTTAGATTATTTAAAATCAGTTGTTATTGATGATAGGTTAGGTATTTGTTCATCACTAGAAGGGCAAATGCAACATGTGGTTAATAATTACCAATGTGAGTGGAAAACCACCATTGCAGATGAATCTAAATTAAAACGTTTTCGTACTTTTATTAACAGTGACAAACCGGATGACAACATTCTATTCGTTGAAGAACGCGGACAAATCCGTCCAGCTAACGAGCAAGAACGTAAACATGCTGCCATAGCGGAGGAAGTATAATGACTACATGGATTGATATTTGTGCCGCTGATGACCTGCAAGAAAATTCAGGTATCTGCGCATTAGTAGAAGGACAACAAATCGCTATTTTTTATATGCCCAAAGAAAAAGCAGTCTACGCGATTAATAATTATGATCCTTTTGGCAAAGTACATGTGTTATCACGCGGCTTATTAGGTGATATTAAAGGCGAGCCGATGATATGCTCGCCATTATATAAACAACATTATAGCCTGTTAACTGGGGTTTGTTTTGAAGATGAGGCCGTTAAAAATGAGATCTATGCCATTCGTATAGAAAATGATCGCGTAGAAATCAGCTTAGAGGGATAACAACATTATGAATTACACATATTATATTATTGACGTTTTTACCAACCAAGCCTTTAACGGAGCTCAAGTTGCAGTATTTCCAAATGCAGAAGGTCTGAACAAATTACAAATGTCTTTAATTGCACGTGAATTAAACCTGACAGAAACCGTTTTTTTATCAAAAAATGTAAGCAAAGAAAACCACTTTAAAATGAAAATGTTTTCTCCAGTAGGTGAAATTGATACGGCGGGCCACCCGATTATTGCAGCCGCTTACACACTAGGGTCATGCAATAGATTATCAATAACAGATGACCATACCCCAGTTATATTTCATCAAAATGTAGGTGAAATTGAAGCAAACGTTACATTCACTGATAACAAACCGAGCTTTATCCAATATAAACGTACCGTTTCACCTATTGTTGATTATTTCACCCCGACAGAAGCTGAATTAGCTAGCTTTTTAGGGATTGATGCAGCCTATATTGACACCAAAAAATATTCCACTCGCCTAGTTTCCTGTGGCACTCCTTATTTAGTTGTCCCAACATTTTATTACGAAACACTACGCGAAGCCAAATTTGACTTTTCTGCCTGGAGCCAATCTATTGCACCGCAAACAGCTGCACAGGAAATTTTATTAATGTCCCCCAAAACGCCATCTCAAGATTCTGATTTTGCGGTACGTCTAGTCGGGCCTAATATCGGTTTTAATGAAGATCCACCCGTTGGTTCATCAATCCCATCTTTAGCAGCCTTTTTATGTTCTTTCGATCATATGCAAAAAGGAACCTATACTTTTTCAGTACAACGAGGTGATGAAAAAACCCGTCGTAGTATCATTAATCTAGAAATGGACCATAAAGGTGAAGATACTTTAAATCTTAGGGTGGGTGGTGAAGCCATTATGGTTTCTGAAGGACAGTTTAATTTTAGTTAAAAGAAATGTAATAATTTTAAAACACAAGTTTTGCTCTAAAGCCCTCTCTTGCTGGATGCCTACACGGATGTAGGTAAGTAGAGCAATACATAAAGCCATGGATGGCTTGTAATCGATCAACGCAGGAGCCGTTTTCGAGAAGATCTCAAACAACTCTCTTTTGCATTTTTTGTTTTTTTAGAACAAAAAGAACAAGAAAAAAACAAATATTTTATACCTCTCCTCGTCGCCAAGCATGAAATTTTTCCACCCAACGTAACCATCTTTCAGGTGCATGCTGTTTCTTCCACATACCTGCTACATTTTTATTAGCTTCTGCCATAGTAGGATAAATATGAATCGTGCCTAATATTTTATTGAGTCCTAAGCCATGTTTCATCGCCAAAACAAATTCAGCAATCAAATCACCTGCATGATCACCGACTATCGTCACACCTAAAATTTTATCTTTACCTGGTAATGTTAATACTTTTACAAATCCATGATCTTCGCCATCAGCAATCGCACGATCAAGATCGTCTAAACTATAGGCCACTACTTCATAAGGGATATTTTGTTGTTTAGCCTCTTGTTCGTTCAATCCTACTCTAGCGACTTCTGGATCAGTAAAGGTTGACCAAGGAATCACCGAGTAATCGGTTTTAAATTTCTTAAACTGCCCAAACAAAGCATTAACTGCTGCATACCAAGCCTGATGTGCTGCAGTGTGGGTAAATTGATAGGGACCTGCCACATCACCACAAGCGTATATGTTAGGGTAATTGGTTTCCTGAAAAACATTGGTTTCTATAGTTTTTCTATCTGACAGTGTAATTCCCATTTCTTCAACACCATATCCCTGTACATTAGCAACACGTCCAATGGCTACTAACACTTGATCAAACGGAATTTTAACCGACTCTCCGTTATGCTCAGCAATCAGTATTTTTTCACCCTGTTCAATAATAAATTCTTTAGCGGTATGCTCTACTCTTAAATCAACACCTTCCTGCGTAAACCGATTCATCACGATTTCTGATACTTCTGGGTCTTCACGAATCATAATACGAGGTAGCATTTCAATTTGTGTAACCTGACTGCCTAATCGAGCAAAGCTTTGAGTTAATTCACAGCCTATCGGGCCACCGCCTAAAATAAGCAAACGCTTAGGCAGTTCTCGTAAATTCCAAATATTATCCGATGTTAGCGGATCAACTTTATCTAGCCCAGGAATCGGAGGAACAAAGGGACGTGCTCCCGCTGCAATCACAATCGAGCGCGTGGTTAAGGTTTTAGTGCCTTCTGAAGTTTTGACTTCAACTTCCCATGGGGAAATTATTTTGGCTTCACCTTGTACAACATCAACCCCTAATTCGGTATAACGTTCTATTGAGTCATGTGGCTCAATTGTTTTTATCACACCTTGCACGCGTTCCATTACATCAGAAAAATCAAACTCTGCACTGGCCTGTTTAATACCAAATTCTTCATGCCGATTGAGATGCGATAACCATTTAGCTGAACGAATCAATGCTTTTGAAGGCACACAGCCTGTATTAAGACAATCACCGCCCATTTTATATTTTTCAACCAAAGTAACTTTGGCTTTAACTGTGGCTGCAATGTATGAGGTTACTAAGCCCCCCGAACCCGCACCAATAACAACTAGGTTATTATCAAAAGACTCAGGCTTTTTATAATTTTTATACACTTTTTTCGCCTGTATTGAAGAAACAATTGTTTTAGCTATAAGAGGAAATAGACCCAATAAAACAAAGGAGCCTAATAATCCGGGTGACAGAATACCTGAAAGCGAATCGATTTTAGCCAGCTGAGTTCCAGCATTCACAAAAACAACCGTTCCTGCCAACATACCCACTTGACTGACCCAGTAGAATGTTCTCACTTTTAATGTTGTCAAACCCATCGTCAGGTTAATCATAAAAAACGGGAAGACAGGGACTAATCGTAAAGTAAACAAATAGAAAGCACCATCGCGTTCTATACCTTCATCTATCGCTTTCATTCGTGAAGAAAAACGGGATTTTACGGTGTCTCTAAATAAAAACCGAGCGGCGATAAAGGCCAGCGTTGCGCCAATTGTTGAGGCAAAGGACACAATCACCGTCCCCCAAAGCACCCCGAATACTGCACCGCCAGCCAAGGTTAAAATAGCCGCGCCTGGTAACGATAAGCCCGTCACAGTAATATAAACTAATCCATAAATAACAACGGTTAATCCAAGGTTAGAACTCCGGTAAGATTCTATAACATCCTGCTTAGCTTTTAACGCCTCTAATGTTAAATATTGTTGTAAATCAAACATAAAAAACACGGCGATCAATATTGCAATGACGACTAATACAATGATTTTTGAGGCTTTCATAAAATACTCCTTGCCCGTACCATTAACGGGCATAAAAAAATTGGTGACTCTATTAAATATGTCCATTTTAATTGGTTAAACATACTGTTTTTATATAATAATTGATTGATGCCTATTTGTCGTTTAATATGGAATTTACTTAGGGACTTACACAACAGATGGAAAAAACTAGGTGATGGATGAGGGGGAATTACTTTATACAGAGATATTGTAGGAGCGCCCGCCCTCAGCGCGATTTATTAGAGAAAAGAGCATTATTTTATTCGCGCCAAGAGCCAACGCTTCTACAAACCTTTGTTAATTTAAATCTTCGCTTCCAAATCTTGTGTTTATTCACGACTGCCATTTACATATACTTCGCGCGGTTACGGATGCGGTTTTCTATCGATTGCTTTTTGCCGATAGGCTACGTTGCTGAAATGGTTGCGTAGCCAGCTATGCGCCCTTTTCAGCGTCTTGCTATCGATAAAAATCAACACGCTATAAAATCCGCATCCGTGACCGCACGAAGTATAGAAGAGTGCTCTGTATTAATCAAAACAATCGAGTCAGCCATAGTCTTAATCTCAACCCCATTTCACTGGTATAGCCCGTCGTTGTTAAAACAATTTCACCATTCTCATCTATAAAGAAAACAGAAGGTACGCCTTTTGCCTGATATTGCTCTGCTATTTCTCCTGAAGGATCATTAACGACTTCCCAGTTTAATGACTTATCAGCTAAGTAGTTTTTTACTCTATCATTACTTCCTGATTTAACGGCAACAGTTATCACTGGGTAATCTTGCGCAATATCCGTTATTGCTCCTTGCATCATTTTACAAATACCGCACCATTCAGCCCAAAAGTAGATAATCGCAGGGCCTTTTGATACTTTTTGCATTACATTCAACCCTAAGATTGTTTGCTGTTTGATGGCTGGTGGTTCACCTGTTTTTAGGCCTTGATTCATCAAGAACTGGCCTGAAAAAATGATAATAACCACCACCGTATAAAAGCCTATTTTTTTAATACTTCCCTTCATCATAAACCTTGCATTACGCTTCGACCATTTTGTTTTAACCATAACCTATGTTGTTTATAATCTGGACAGTGCCTTTCAACTAATCTCCAAAAATCAGCCGAATGGTTTCTTTCCTGGATATGACATAATTCATGAATCACCACATATTCCATCACTTTTGGCGGGGTTAAAATTAGCAACCAGTTCAGGTTAACATCATTATGTATTCCACAGCTTCCCCAGCGGCTTTTCTGCGTTTTAATTCTGACATAGCGTGGGTATAATTTGTATTTTTCAGCATAAATATCAATACTCTTTTTTACTTGTTTAGCTGCTTGTTTTTTCATCCAATCAACTAATACTTGCCTTATTAGTTGATCAGCGTTTTCCTGTTCTAATTCTTTGGGTAAATATAGTTTAATCAGCTGTTTCTCACTTTCAATTTTGATTTTATTTTCGGTATAAAAATTTAACTGTATTTTTCGCTGTTCACCTCTAAAAGGTATGCTTGCTCCATCCTTATATTGTTCGGGGGCTAGTTTTTTTATTGTCTGCTGTTTTTTTTCTATTTTATCTTTTGCTGTTATCACCCAGTTTTGCTGTGATTTAACAAAGTTGTGTATTGTACGTTCTGATACTCTTAGAGGCGCAACCACTTCTATTTTTTCAGCTGTGACAGTGATACGAGTCTTTTTAGCACGTTGACTACGTCGAATACTGTAATTAAATACTAAATTTTTTATTGGATTCCCCTGATTTCAAGTGATTCAATAGAGTTATCCAACATGCGCTGTTTAAGCTCTGCCCACAAGCTTATCCGGCCTGAACCCCCTACTTTTTTACCGCCACCTCTTGATTTTGCTAACCACAAGCCGGAACCATTAAAACTATAAACAGGTAATAGGTCTGTACGTTTAGTGGCCATTTTAATCTCTGGGATTAAGTTATCAAGTACAATGGGCACGGCTTTTGGTGATGAAAAGTAAGTTAAAACCATATGGGCTTGATTTAAATTTAAAGCTTTTACATAAGTTATGCGCATTTTCTTATCATCAATGCCTAATTCAATTAAAGTAAAATATTTGGCAATTGAATAATCCTCACAATCCCCAGCCCCTTGAAATAAGAGTTCCATTGGCGTTGCCCAATAATCAGTAACGCCCCACAAAAAAACATCATCAACAAAAGTTATGTTCTGATTAAAAAAATCATTCACCACTTTTAGTTTTTGTTGCTCAGGGAGTTGTCTTGCTGTTTGCATTAACTTTTGCCATTGCTCAACGCGCACAGATGCCTCTATGCCATATTTTTGTTTAACTTTATTGATAAACTCAGGGCTAATATCAAAGGCTGCAAAGACTGAACACACGCTAGCTAAAAGAAAAACAAGCATAATGATGCAACTTTTATGCAATTTCACTGTTTTAGCAAGGATTTGCATTACTTTAACCCACTAACGGCTTGCACCTGTAATTCCAATATTTTTTATACAATTAAAATCATCTTCAGAATTAATATTTTCAGCTAACACACTGATATTTAATAAATCACCAATGCCTTTCATAGCCTCTACAAAATCCTTTTTACTTTCATCCATAGAAACACCCTCACCTAAGTCTCTTGCCAAACGGATAAAATCAGGATTCAATTGCTTTGCCAGTTCTGGAGATAATGATTGTGTTTCAAATCGTTTAATCATTACTTTCATATTTAATTTATGAGCAAACTCTATAAATTCTTTATAGGCAGAAAAATCTTTTGTGACCGCATAAGCTGAAAGACTAAAAACCAATTGCTGAGAAAGGCTTTGTTTTTGCTTAAGCAATGCAACTAACCAGTCTCTAAAGTCACTATTTTTAAGGGTTCTGGTCGATATATTTATAGCCACCGAATAATCAATTTCTTCATTTTCAATATATTCAATAACTTTTAATATCACGCCTTTATCTAATTCAATAATTTTTTCAAATTTCTCTGCAATAGAAATAAAAGTCGCTATTGAAAGTTCTTTTCCATTTTTATCAAAAGCTTGAATAAAAGCTTCTTGCATCAGTATTTGTTTAGTCTGCAAATTTTCAACTGTACCAATAAAGGTAACATTGTATTTTTGATTATCAATAACACTAAAAACTAATGTTTTCCATTCGGCAATACCAATAGCAGGGTCATCCCCTACTCGTATATGATAACGATTAGCGCCAATTAATTGCGCTTGTTCATAAGCTTCTTGGGCTGCTAATAAAATACTTTCAGTGGTACCAACCGGGTTAAAAGGAACGATGCCAATATGGGCAATATCAAGCTTATTATATTTTTCACCTAGATTGGCAAAAGCTGCACTTAATCTTTTTGCTAAGAGTTCAACTCGTAGTAAGTTCATTTTTTTTACTAACAAAGCAAACTCTCCTCCGACAAACCGATAAACAAAAACCTCACCCTGCTGAGTTTTTTCTGCCGTATTTTTCAAAGCTTGAGAGAAATCCTTTAAAAAATTATCAATGCTATCGCTTCCCAACTCTTTAACTAAAGTAGCCAAGCCATCAATTTTTATCATTAAGATATAAGCTTCTACATCTGCATCAGCAAGAAATAAATATTTCATTTCTGTTTGAAAGCTGGTTTTCGTTTTCAGCCCTGTTAGCTGATCCTGTTGAAGCTTTTTTCCTATTACCTCTAGTTTAAGGTTGAGGTTTTTTGTCGCCACTTCAATTTTGTTAGACATTATATTCATTGATGATGTTACATTTCGTACCTCTGTGGTCCAAGGTAAGCTTTCTATAGTTTCAAACTTTCCCTCAGCAAGTGCCATCGCCATTTTTTCAATTTTCTTTAACGGTGACAAGGTGATACGCAAAACCAACAATAATAATCCTGTCGCTAAAGCAAATGTAATCAATGAATAATAAAAACCACTTTTGGCTTGTCTATATAACTTAAAGTAACCTTTTCCTGGATTTAAAGTGACTGAAATCACACCACTTATATTCCACCCCGAATTTATCTCACTATGGGCCGTTGCTGTTTTCATCGGAATTGATTGAATAAACCAGTCAGGCACACCTTCAACCTTTGTGGTGTTGAGCAAGGTCACTAAAGGCTGGTTTTCCACATTCAATAGTTTTATTTCTTGATAATAGCCCATATCAAAAATAGCTTTTATCATGGTTTCAATCACCGGATCTGTTTCATTAGCCATATGAGGACTAAGAGACAAACCTAAAGAAGTAGCTGTATCTTGAGCATATACTTCGGCTTCACCTTCTAAATAATCTCTAATGTTATTCACACTTAATACAAAGTTAATACTAAATATCATTAAAAAAAGCGCTGAAATAAGCAGTAATAATTGCTTAAATAAAGTCATACTAGGCTTCCTGTTTTTATTATTGATTAATCATATGGTTAGCTAACTGATCCAAAGATTCTAACAAGACTTTTCTTAAATCTTCATCTATCTCTAGCTCTGTCATCGCCTTAGTCATGCAAATCATCCACTGATCACTTTCTGATTGAGCAATAGCAAACGGTAAATGACGCCGCCTTAACATAGGGTGTCCGAATTCTTGTATGTATAGATCAGGACCGCCTAACCAGCCAGATAAAAATTTAAATAGCTTTTCTCTCGCATTGGATAAACTGGGAGCATGTATTTTTCTAATTCCTTGAGTTTCAGGCAAGGTATCCATATAAAAATAGAACCTATCAACTAAACTTAATATAGTGGCTTCTCCGCCCATCAATTCATAGGGTGTTATTACTGATTTTTCTGTCATATCTCAAGTTTTTTACTATTAATGAAAAACACTTACAATACAAATGAAACTCTTGTAAGATTGCGAGGTCAATTATAAGGTTAAGAGTATAATCAAACTATTTTACCTAACTTTAAGGTGATTCCTTTTCAAAATCGCCTATACTTAATTATTACCATTTCTAGATAAGGAAAACACATGAGATTACAGACTGCTAATACACGTCCAGAAGCGAGCATTTTATCAACAAATAAAATGCTAAGAAATACTTATATGCTATTGTCCATGACCCTGCTTTTTAGCGCGGGAACAGCGGGTCTTTCCATGATGTTGAATCTACCTCATCCAGGTATGATTATTACTATGGTAGGTTATTTTGGCCTGCTTTTTTTGACCAGTAAATTTAGCAATAGTTCTTTAGGCTTAGTTTTTGTTTTTGCTTTAACGGGATTTATGGGCTTAACACTAGGGCCTATTTTAAATATGTACTTAAACGCTTATAGCAATGGTCATGAGTTAATTATGACGGCTTTAGGTGGTACAGGCGTTATTTTCCTTGGTTTATCAGGATATGCTTTAACAACACGTAAAGATTTTAGCTTTCTGGGTGGTTTCTTAATGGTTGGCGTTTTAGTTGCCTTTTTAGCTGGCCTTGGCGCCATGTTCTTTGCAATTCCAGCGCTTTCACTTGCTGTATCGGCTATGTTCATCCTATTGATGTCAGCTATGATTTTATACCAAACTAGCGCAATTATTCATGGTGGTGAAACTAACTATATTTTAGCAACTGTGACTTTATATATTTCAATCTACAACTTATTCTTAAGCTTGTTACAGTTACTTGGTGCATTTAGTGGTAATGATTGATTTTAAAGCTAGCTTAATTATTAAATAAAGGCAATTTTAAATAAAAAAGCCAGATTGCTTTTACAATCTGGCTTTTTTTATCTATTTAGTTAATTCGCATGACCATGCAATCTAATCAATAACACAGCTTCATCCTGACTTAATCTACACTGCTGAATTAATTCTTCTACATCTGCACCATTTTTCACTCGCTGAATAGCATCATGATATGGCTGCTGTCCGTCTTCATGCTGTTGATATTCCTGATGTTCACAATCCGTTACTTTTGCTACAATATTCTTTAGTTGATCACTGCTATCGATCAATCGATTATCTACAGAAACAGCGGCTGAACACAAACCTACAATATCTTTATTATTCCTTTCTACTTCGTCACTCAGAATAGTTAGCTGTTGCTTAAGCTTTTTATGTTCAGTAATTACCCAAACAAATCCAGTAATAGCCACCACATTAATAACAACTGAGAGTATTAATAAAACTTCATTCATTAAACAATTTCGTCAATATGTTGAGTTCCAGTCTCCGTTGCCTTATCTTCCTTATTATCTTCATTTTGTGGTGATTGTCTTTTTTCTGGTAGTTTTTGATCATCTCGAATAATTTTTTTAATCTTCGGAATGGGAGACGTTGTTAATATTGGTGCTATATCAATCATTATCAGCCCTCATTTATGATGTTATTGAGGTTGAATAATATCACCTTTTTTAAAAACCAAAGATTAACTTAGGGACTTGCAAGTAATGAATATACCCATATTGCGTAGGATTTTTGTTTCTGCTTGGATTATCTCAAGAGGCGCATAGTTATTCTATGCAACGATTGAGAGAATTCAAGCAGGAGCAAAAAGACAAGTAAGGTGGGTATATTCATTGCTTGTAAGTTCCTTAATGGGTCTATTAGCTGCGACGGGAACAAGACCAAGAGCAGTCGCGGCCAATAGGCTCCTCTTACTTTATTATTGACAGGGTTCCAAAACTTTTGGATCAATTAATTTAAAACAGATCCAGTTCGTCCTTTTCTT
>CAZMQH010000015.1:0-20974 GCA_964568245.1 uncultured Methylomarinum sp. | reverse complement strand
TTTTTGCTCATTTTTCCGCTCCAGTTTTTTAGGAATATTAACTAAATCGGAATAAGATGTCTGGCTTTTGTTGTCTGAATTTGTTCGGGCATTATACTAATCAAGAAGTGAGGATTCAATAACACCTATGCCTGACTAAACTGTACGACCAAAATCCTGTATTATAATTTCGGGAAGTTTTCCATACATACTCCTAAAGACAAAAAAATCTCTTTTTTTCAAAAAAAACTAGTCTAAATTACATTTATAGCTTATTATTAATTTAACGCTTATATTTTAAACAGTTATATAACTTATTTAATGTAAGGCATAACAAAGAAGAATTTTAGGAAAGACCATGTTACATATTATCAGCACGCTCCCGCTTTCACCTTCGTTTATCACAAACACTCACTCAGGTGACACTGTTATTTTTACCGATGATGCCATTCTTGCTGTTAGAAAAAATAATGTAGACATTGAATACCTAACCAAAAAAACTTTTAACCACATTAATTTATGCGTTAAAAAAGCTGACTTACTCATTAAAAACATCTCAAATCATGAGTTATTACGTGGCGTAGCCATCCTTGATGATTCTCAATTTAGTAACGCTATGACCGACTGTTTTGCAATCAAATCCTGTAATTAATAAACAAGCTTAAACTGTTAGCAGCCGCTCTTTTATGCCTTATAAACACAGCGCATTCAAATCAACCTTATCTTTTGATGGGAAGGTGTTTTCCCAGTACAAATACCAGATTAAAACGCAGGCACAACTTTTAAAAAAGATAAAAACAGCCTTACCTGAGCATCTATCTGAGCATGCTCTTTATTGTGTTTTAACTAATAAAAAAATATCGCTTTATACAGACTCTGCTATTTGGTCGTCACAACTAAGGTTTTATCACCAGAGCATTCTCCAGTCCCTATTAAAATCCCACAGCGGTATTATTGAGACCTTACAAATTAAAATCATTCCGCAAAAAATTGAGAAAAAAATAGAGCAACAAACCCAAAAAAAAATCCCTTCAACAGAAAACATTAACTTTATTTTAGGCCAAGCAGAGCAACAAAGTGATGAAACACTTAAAAAGGCTTTACTAAGATTAGGCAGGACTTTTCAAAAAAAATCCAAAGATAAGACGCTACAATAAGCGTCAAAAAAATCATAGGTCCGCACTAACATGCTCAATTCTGCTTATTCAGCAGAGGAAGGGTTTGACTTCATAAAAGTAATAGGAGCTTCCGCATCATTTTCAAATGATACTTTTTCCCACGCATCTTTATTATCCAGTAACGCAAGTAATAATTTGTTATTTAATGCATGCCCTGATTTAAAGCCTTTAAATTCCCCAATCAAGCTATGCCCTAACAAATATAAATCGCCAATAGCATCTAAGATTTTATGCTTTACAAATTCATCAGCATATCGAAGGCCATCCTCGTTAATGACCTTATCTTCATCAACAACAATAGCATTATCAAGACTGCCGCCTAGAGCCAGATTATTCTCTCTTAGGAACTCAATATCTTTCATAAAACCAAAAGTTCTTGCTCTACTTACTTCTTTAACAAAAGTAGTTGATGAGAAGTCCATCACCGACGTTTTTAAATGGTCAGGAAAGGCTGGATGATCAAAATCGATAGTAAACGTCACTTTAAACCCAGCAAAGGGTTCGAAAGCAGCCCATTTATCACCTTCCTCAACTCGAATAGGTTTTTTTATTCGAATATACTGTTTAGGTGCATCTTGTTCAAATACACCTGCCGATTGCAATAAAAATACAAAAGGCCCTGCACTGCCATCCATAATGGGCACTTCTGCAGCACTCACATCAACAATAGCATTATCAATCCCTAAACCAGCAAATGCCGATAACAAATGCTCAATGGTAGCAACCTTAACACCCTCTTTAACTAATGTGGTAGAAAGCATAGTTTCACCCACATTTTCAGGTGTCGCATCAATAATAACCGCATCATCTAAATCTACGCGACGAAAGCGTATTCCTGTATTGACTTCAGCAGGGTGCAGAGTTAGATAGACCTTATCTCCACTATGTAAACCTACCCCTGTTGCTCTAATTGTATTTTTTAGTGTTCTTTGCTTAATCATATCTTGCTATCAATAAAAACTGACTTTTGAGTCTATCATATTTCCAAAAAACTATCTTAAGGGGTCCTCTATTAACTCTGCCTGAATAACGCTATCTTTAAAATATTTATTCATCACAAAATGCCAATCATTAGTTAATAGAGGCTCCGTTAATCTGCCTGCCGCCTTAAAAATGCGGGTACATCTAGATAATCTAAATCGACATCATTTTTAGGTTGCGCACCAAATCGAGTTTCTCTTGGCTCCTGCTTACTTTGTCTAATCACTGTTGGTTTATCTAAAACATCATAGTTAATCTCACCAGCCGCCGCTTTTTGTACTAATTTAACGGGTGTATTAACAGCAGTAACTTGTCCCCCCATACCTGTTGCCACAACCGTTACTTTAATTTCATCCCCCATATCTGGGTTAGTTGCCATACCAATTTTCATATCAGCATCTTCTGATGCAAAAGCTTGCATAATGCTGCCAATTTCATCAAACTCGGTTAAGCCCATATCAACCGCAGTCACATTAACCAAAATGCCTTTAGCGCCTTGTAAGTTAATATCTTCCAATAAAGGGCAAGCAATGGCTTTTTCTGCCGCTTCTCTTGCTCTATTTTCACCTGTAGCAGAGCCAGATCCCATAATAGCCGCGCCCATATTTGCCATCACTGTTTTCACATCGGCAAAATCAACATTAATTAAACCAGGGTGTGTGATTAATTCTGTAATACCTTGCACAGCATCCAATAACACATCATTTGCAGCTTTAAAGGCATTAGTTACTGACAAATTCCCACCCAATACAGGTAATAACTTTTGATTGGGAATAATAATAAGTGAATCAACATATTTTTCTAGCTCACGAATACCCTCTTCAGCCACTTGTTTTTTCTTTTTACCTTCAAAATCAAAAGGCTTTGTTACCACTGCAACCGTTAACACGCCCATTTCTTTAGCCACTTCAGCGATAACTGATATTGCCCCCGTTCCGGTTCCTCCACCCATTCCAGCTGTCAAAAAAACCATATCAGCACCGTCAATCACTTCTCTAAGATGCTCTTTATTTTCTTCAGCCGCTAGCTTACCAATTTCAGGTCGTGTTCCTGCTCCCAATCCTTTGGTAAGCTCTATTCCTAGCTGGACTTTTGTTTCAACATTCAGTCTACGTAAAGCCTGTGCATCTGTATTTGCACATATAAATTGAACACTATCAATATGATTCTCAATCATATGATCAACCGCATTACCACCACCGCCACCGACACCAATTACTTTTATAACGGCTCCATCACTACACATATCCATTAATTCATATTTCATTTTCACGTCCTCACTCACACCCAATTTTTAAAAATTACCCTGAAACCAACTTCTCATTCTGGCGAATATACCCTCACCATCCCTCACATCACCCGCTACCCCATGATGGTCTCTGCCATACAGCAGCAAGCCTACTCCCGTAGAATAAATTGAATTCTGCACCACATCAGTTAACCCTGATACATGTTGCGGAACACCCATTCGTACAGGCATATGAAAAATTTCTTCGGCTAAATCAACCAAACCATGTACTTTAGAACTTCCGCCCGTCAGTACCACACCAGCAGCAATAAGATCCTCATAACCACTTCGTCTTAACTCTGCTTGTACTAGAAGCATCAACTCTTCATAACGTGGCTCAACAATTTCAGCCAAATTCTGTGCTGAAATTTTTCTTGGCTCTCTATCCCCAATACTTGGCACGTTAATCATCTCGTCAGTATTAACAATTTGCGTCAATGCACTGGCATATTGACACTTAATCTCTTCTGCACTTTTAGTCGGTGTTCTTAAAGCAACGGCAATATCATTGGTTACTTGATCTCCCGCAATAGGAATAACCGCAGTATGCTTAATAGCACCTTCAGAGAAAATAGCTATATCAGTCGTTCCCCCACCAATATCAATTAAGCAGACGCCCAATTCTTTTTCATCTTCTGTTAATACCGATGTACATGAGGCTAATTGTTCTAAAACGATATCTTCGACTTCTAATCCACAGCGTCTAATACACTTAATAATATTTTGAGCGGCACTGACACTACTTGTCACCATATGGACTTTTGCTTCCAATCGAATACCTGACATGCCAATCGGCTCTTTAATACCGTCTTGCTGATCTATCACAAACTCCTGCGGCAGAATATGCAATATTTTTTGATCAGCAGGAATTGCTACAGCCCTTGCTGAATCAATAACCCTATCAATATCATATTGCGTTACTTCTTTATCTTTAATCGCTACAATGCCATGTGAATTTAAGCTTTTAATATGACTTCCGGCAATACCTGCAAATACAGATTGAATTTGACAACCTGCCATCAACTCAGCTTCTTCTACAGCTCTCTGAATGGAATGGACTGTTGATTCTAAATTAACTACCACCCCTTTCTTTAGGCCTTTCGAAGGTGCTGTTCCAATTCCAATGATTTCAATTTCATCATTACCTGTATGTTCAGCTACGATAGCGGCTACTTTAGAAGTACCAATATCTAACCCTACAATAATATTTCGCTCTATTTTTTTTGCCATATTTAATATGCTTTATGTTTTACTCATTTCAGCGATTTTCTTCCAATCTACTTTTGCTTCACCTTGTTTCCACGTTAAGGCGTATCCATTTGAATATCTCAAATCAACAACTGCAATTTTTGCTATCTGCTCTTTTGTTATTAAATCAACTGTATTTAAAAATCGCTGTATCTTTTTTAAAGGTTGATTTCTCCCTGCATTTAATAGCATTTTATTTTTTAAGGTTATATTCCACGCTCTTCTTTCATTAATATGAAATTCAGCTAATACCAAGCCTTGTTCTGCTAACTTAGCCGACATTTCGCTGATGACTTCTAGCATTTTCAACTCATAGCCATCAGGCCCAACAAGTAATGGCAAAAAACTAAAATCATACTCTTCATTAGGCTTAAATATTTCACCCTTTACATTGAGTAATGCTTCTTTTCCCCATCTTACAACAGGGACTTGCTCATCAATTTTTATATCAATAGCATCCGGCCAAACCCGCTCAACCCTTACCGACTTAACCCAAGGCAAGGCTTTTACAGAAGCTTGAATTTGTTGAATATCCGCATTATAAAAGCCATCACTGATATGCTCATCCAATACCCTCTTAATATTACTTTTAGCAATATATTGAAATGCCCCTTCAATTCTTACATATTTAACAGGTAACCAATCTGCTCCTTGCGACTTTACTTCCTGCCATCCTTGCCAAGCTGCTATAAAAACAACCGCTATACCGATAAAAAAATGAATGACTGTTTTATTCATCCACTGAGGTTTCTAAAATACGCCAAACCAGCTCATCAAAATCACAACCTGCCGCTTTAGCAGCCATAGGCACCAGACTATGATCTGTCATTCCAGGCACGGTGTTTACTTCTATTAGTTGCGCATCACCGCGCTCATCAATAAACACATCAACTCGCGCCCAACCTTTCACATTAACGACTTTGCAAGCCTCTATCGCTAATTCTTTCAGCGCCTCTTCCTGTATTTCAGCTAACCCACAGGGACAATGATATTGAGTGCTATTTGACTGATATTTAGCCTCAAAATCATAAAATTCATTCGCTGTCTCTAGTCGAATAACAGGTAAAGCCTCTCCGTCCAGCACTGCGACAGTATATTCTTCCCCCTTAACCCAAGCTTCTATCAACACATCGCATTGATAATTATCGGCAACCATTAACGCTTTTTTGAGTTCATTCTTATTACTTGCCTTGCTCATGCCAATACTAGAGCCTTCTTGAGCTGGCTTTACAATAACCGGAAAACCCAAACTTTCTATACAAACATCAATCTCTTGTGCTGTATTTAATACAAACCATTGAGGCGTATTTAATCCTGCCCCTTTCCAACAAAGCTTTGTCCGTAATTTATCCATCGTCAGTGCTGATGCCATTAAACCAGAGCCAGTATAAGGTATATTTAAAACTTCTAATACACCTTGTAATACACCGTCTTCGCCACCTCGCCCATGAATAACATTAAACACTCTATCTATTTTCATTCCCGCTAATGCAGTTATAAGACTTTCTTTAACATCGACAGCGACTACATCAACAGCTTGTCTTTTCAGTGCCTCAAACACGGCCAAACCACTTTTAAGAGATATCTCTCTTTCCGCCGCATTGCCACCCATTAATACGGCGACACGACCAAATTTATTTGGCTGTTGATCAATTACTGGATTCACAATATATCGCCCACTCGACACACTTCGGTGTTCAAATCAATATCATGCTGCTCTTTCACTTTCTGCTGAATATAAGCAATTAATGCTTCAATATCAACGGCTGTTGCTTGGCCTGTATTTTCAATAAAATTAGCATGTTTTTCTGAGACACAAGCCCCTCCAATCGCATACCCTTTAAGGCCACAAGCTTCTATCAATCTAGCAGCATAATCACCTGGAGGGTTTTTAAATACCGACCCACAGGTTGGCTTATTAGTTGGCTGTGTTAATCCCCGATGCTCTAGTAATGCTTTAATTTTTTGCTGGCTTAACTCTGATTCGCCTTGAGTTAGTTTTAGTTCAACAGCGATAAACCATTCATCAGTCAATCCCTTCACTGATCGATAAGCCACCTCAAATTCTTCTACGCCTCGCCTTGTCACCAAGCCACTAGCATTAACCATTTCAACACTATTAACGATATTCCAGGTTTCGCCACCAAAAGCTCCGGCATTCATTTTTAATGCACCACCCATGGTTCCTGGAATTCCAGCTAAAAACTCTGCACCCGCCAAACTTAGACTCATACAAAACTTTGCAACATGGGCACATGCCACTCCCGCTTCGACATAGACTTTATCAGCATCCATCAACTGCATATCTTTTAGTCTTCCGCGCGTGTTAATAACAGTGCCTTTAATACCCCCATCTCGTACTAATAAATTACTGCCCAACCCTAGCCAATAGATACTCTCTTGTTTTGGCTGAGCTTTAAGAAACTCAATGAGGTCACTTCTATCTTCAGGAAAATACATTTTTTCAGCTGGCCCTCCTACGCGCCAACTGGTATATTTCGCTAAGGGTTCATTTTTTAATAAAGTCCCTTTCATTTTTGCAAAGCCTTGGTTAATTTTTCGGGTAATTCAGCTGAAATCTGCCCGACATTACCTGCCCCCATGGTTAAGATCACATCACCTTCTTTTACAATACCTGCCAAAATATTTGCTATTTCCGCATGATTTTTAACAAAGACTGGATCTACTTGACCTCTAATACGAATGGCTCTGGATAATGCAGGGCCATTGGCTGCGGTAATTTCAGCTTCTCCTGCTGTATAGATATCCAATAAGATCAACACATCAACGGTAGACAATACATCTACAAATTCTTCAAATAAATCTCTAGTCCGCGTATAGCGATGCGGTTGAAAGACCACAACTTTTCGTCGATTAGGCCATGCTTGATTCATTGCTTCAAATGTAGCTTCAACTTCTCGTGGGTGATGCCCATAATCATCAACCAATGTAATATGTCCATTTCCTATAGCAATATCACCATTTAACTGAAACCGTCGACCAATCCCTTTAAAAGTTTCTAGACTTTTAATAATAGCCTGATCATCTACATCCAGCCTTGTAGCAATAGCAATGGATGCCAGTGCATTCAACATATTGTGCCAACCTGGCATATTAAGAGTCACTTGTAAGGTTTTGTGATCGCCCCAACGCTCGACTGTAAACGATGTTTTCAATCCAACCTGTATAATATTACTTGCTCTTACATCAGCATCTTTATGGACACCGTAAGTCTTCACAGGCTTTGCTATTTCAGGCAAAATTTCTTGCACACCTGCATCATCAATACACATAACGGCTAAACCGTAAAAAGGTAAATGATGTAAAAACTCTAAAAAAGTATCTTTTAAGCGTTGATAACTTCCACCATAGGTTTCCATATGATCTCTATCAATATTGGTTACCACCGCCATCATGGGTTGCAAATGCAAAAATGAAGCATCACTTTCATCCGCTTCTGCCACTAGATACTGACCTAAGCCTAATTTTGCATTGGTCCCAGCACTATTTAAGCGCCCTCCAATAACAAAAGTTGGATCTAAGCCCCCTTCTGCCAAAATACTCGCGGTTAAACTGGTTGTGGTTGTTTTTCCATGAGTCCCAGCGACCGCAATACCAAAACGAAAACGCATAAGTTCTGCCAGCATTTCAGCCCTAGGAATAACAGGAATTTTATTTTCGTAGGCTGCGTTTACTTCCTCATTGTTTCTATTAACGGCTGTAGACGTTACCACTACATCTACATTTTTAACATTTTCTTTACAGTGCCCAATTTTAACGCTCACGCCTTCGCTTTCTAGACGTTGAGTGACGGCACTCTCACGAATATCTGATCCTGAAACTTCATACCCTAAATTTGATAATACTTCGGCAATACCACTCATGCCTGTACCACCAACGCCCACAAAATGAATTTTCTTTATCACACCTAATAACTGGGTAGGTCTTTGTATATCTGGCATATTCATTATTTTGCTTCCATAATACAAATATTAGCTACAACAGCTGTTGCATCTAATTTTGCTTTATTTTTTACAACTTTACCCATGGAACTCATTGAGCCTTTAATATGCTGAATGGCCATCATTAACGATGTTTCATTAAACTCACTTTGTGGCAACAAAACGGCACCGCCATCATCGAACAAATAACGCGCATTGGCTGTCTGATGATCATCTATCGCGTGCGGTAGAGGGATAAAAATAGCAGGAATACCTGCTGCTGCAACTTCACTCACCGTCATCGCTCCAGATCTACAGATAACCACATCAGCCCATTGATATGCTGAGGCAATATCTTCTATAAATTCAAGGGTTTCTGCCTGTATATTTAATTCTGCATATTTTTTAGCCACTAATTCCAACGATGCAGTACCTGTCTGATGCTTTATTTCCACCTCGCCCAGATGTGCTGCTGTTGCAGGTACAATATCATTTAGAACTTTGGCCCCTTGGCTCCCCCCAACCACTAAAATTCGGAAAGGCCTATCTAGTTCTTCTGTCCACACTTCTTTTTCTGGAAAATCCAAAAAATGTGTTCTTAATGGATTCCCTGTTAATATTGCATTAACGGTGACAGGAAAACTGTCTGGAAATGCTTCCAACACTTTGTTCGCTTTTTTGACTAATAATCTATTAGTTGTCCCTGGAATTCTATTTTGCTCATGAATAACCAGAGGAATTCCCATTAAACTAGCCACTATGCCACCAGGGCCTGCAACATATCCACCCATGCCTAAAACTACATCAGGCTTACGTTTGCGTAGAATACCAAAGGCTTCCCAAAGCGCCTTGAGTAAAAGTTTGAAATTATTAACTTTTGCTCCTAACCCTTTATCTCTAAGACCTTGTACAGACAACCAATCTATTTCTATTCCATTAGCGGGAATGACTTTACTTTCCATTCCACGCTGAGTTCCTATCCAGCTAACTTCCCAGTCTTGTGCTTTCAAATAATGAGCAACCGCAAGCGCGGGAAATACATGCCCCCCTGTTCCACCTGCCATAATGACAATACGTTGCCCCATTAAACCTGCCCCCGACTTGTTTTAAGTTGTTTTTCTGTTACTTCACTATGCACTCGAAATAATAAAGCCATCGCCGCACACATGATAATCATACTTCCGCCACCATAGCTCATCAGTGGCAGAGTTAGCCCTTTGGTTGGCAGAATCCCCATATTAACGCCCATATTGACAAAAGCCTGGAACCCAAACCAAATGCCTAAGCCATAGGCAATAAAGGCAGCAAATTTATCATCTACTTTCTCTGCTTTTTCAGCTAAAGAAAAAGCATGCCACACCATTAAACTAAATAGAGCAATAACTGTTAACACGCCTATTAGCCCTAATTCTTCAGCCAATACGGAGAATAAAAAATCTGTATGGGCTTCTGGTAAATAAAATAATTTTTGAATACCACTTCCCAGCCCCACACCAAAAACTTCACCTCGACCAAACGAAATTAATGCCTGCACCAACTGAAACCCTGTATCCTGAGCATCTGCCCAAGGGTCTATAAACCCAGTCACTCTTCGCATACGATAAGGCTCAAAGTACACTAATAACACTGCCAATACCGCGACAATAGCGATGAGTATTAAAAACTGCGATAACCGTGCACCACTTAAATACATAATCCCCATCGCTATCACTAAAATAACCACGGCAGAACCAAAATCAGGCTCGAGCAATAACAAAACACAGGCAATAGAAAATAATAATAAAGGCTTCACTAAGCCATAAGTCGATTGCTGAACCTCTTCTTGATGCCTAGTAACATAACCAGCCATATAAACAACCGAAATAAATTTAACTATTTCTGATACCTGTATTCTTAATCCACCCACAGACATCCACCGGACACTGCCCTTTACTTTAATACCAATCCCAGGAATTAAAACTAAGACTAATAAGGCGAGGCCAACAATAAATAACCAAGGTCCAACTCGCTCCCATTGTTTTAATGGAATAAAAGCAACAACACAGCCGACACTAAGTCCAAGAAAAATATGTATCAACTGCTTAACAGGATAATACAGCGGGTTGTTTGCCATTTTCTCCCCTAAATGCAGGGAAGATGAAGTGACGATAATAAACCCTATCACCAATAAACTTGTACAAATAAACAGTAGAAAATAATCTAAATGAAAGCTATTTTTTTGCTGAGCCTTCATGCAACCAGTTCCATCACTGCGGCAGTAAACTTATCTCCTCTATCCTGGTAATTCTTATATTGATCGATACTGGCACAGGCAGGACTTAACAATACACTATCCCCATCTACTACCAATGTTGCCGCTAGTTGCACTGCATCTCTTACATTTTCAACCTTATAGGTAGGAACACAGCCATTAATGACATTTTCAATCATCGCTGCGTCTTTCCCCATTAAAACCACGCTTTTTGCTTTTTCTTTGACAATTGAGACCAATTCATTCATATCAGCCCCTTTTGCATCACCACCCGCTATCAATACCACTTTATGTTGATAACCTTGTAATGCGGCAACACAAGCCCCTATATTAGTTGCTTTAGAATCGTTTACCCAAGTAACACCTTTCACATTGGCTACTCTTTGCATTCTATGGCTTAAGCCTTTGAATTTTCTTAATGCATCACACATAGCCACTACATTTAAACCAATCGCTGTGCCTATGGCTAAGGCAGCAAGTGCATTGGCTACATTGTGCAAGCCCTCTAAAGGCAAGTCTTGCTTTCGCATAAGAGCTTGATCATTATTCATTAACCAACTTTCATCTTGATATTTTTGAAGGTGAAAACCAGATTTTTTTTCTATACTAAAAAAGATCCCTTTACGCTTTTCATCCTGCATGCCTCTGACAATGTCATCGTCATCATTCAGCACCATGACTCCATCACCAGAAAACACTTTTTGCTTTTCTTTTGCGTAACCTTTAATTCCATCATGCCGGTCTAAATGATCTTCCGATACATTTAACACGGTTGCTGCTACTGCATTTAACAATGACACCCTTTCTAACTGAAAACTTGAAAGTTCAATCACATATAATTCAATCGCTTCATCTAGCAAATCCAAGGCAGGTCGCCCTAAATTCCCACCAATAGCGGTATTAACTTCTGCCGCTGTTCCCATATCCCCCAGCATTGTGGTGACCGTGCTCTTTCCATTAGAGCCAGTGATTGCCACAATGGGTTTGTCGGTACTACATGCAAACAAATCAATATCACTGACTAATTTTGCGCCTAAGCCTAAAGCTTTTTGAATCGATTTTTCTTGTAAAGAAACACCAGGACTCACTATCAAATGCGTTGCCACATTAAAAGCAGCTTCATCAAAACCACCTGTAAAAACAGGAGTGTCTGGATAATCAGCTAAAAGAGCATCATTCAAAGGCGGCTTATCCCTACTATCTATTACCGCAAAAGGAATGGAGAGTCCGTTTAAAAATGTTGCAACAGAAAACCCTGTTTTCCCTAAGCCTACAACCAATACTCTTGAATCTTTATTCAAAGATAATTGAGTGTTTAATGATTCTGTCACTTGCTCTTTATTCATTATCTTAACTTCAATGTTGCCAAGCCAATTAACACCAAAATAAAGGTAATAATCCAAAAACGAACAATAATTCTAGGTTCTGGCCAACCTTTTAATTCATAGTGGTGATGAATTGGCGCCATTAGAAATACGCGTTTACCCCTCATTTTAAATGAGATAACCTGAATGATGACTGAGATAGTCTCAACCACAAACACGCCCCCCATAATCATTAGCACAATTTCTTGACGAACTAACACCGCTAAAACACCTAAAGCGGCACCTAATGCCAATGCCCCCACGTCCCCCATAAAAACCATCGCAGGATAGGCGTTAAACCATAAAAACCCCAAACCAGCCCCAACTAATGCGGTACAAAAAACGATTAATTCGCCAGATTCTGGCAAATAAGGAATGGCCAAGTATTCAGCAAACTTTATATTTCCAGAAAGGTAGGCAAATATCCCTAAAGCAGCTGCAACCATCACGGTAGGCATAATGGCAAGACCATCAAGTCCATCAGTTAAATTAACCGCATTACTGGTTCCGACAATCACAAAATAAGTAACCACAATATAAAACCAGCCCATCTCAATCATCACATCTTTAAAGAAAGGTACGATAAATTGAGTTTCTGCGGGTACTTCGGCAGTCATATACAAAAACATTGCTACGCCCAGTGCGATCACGGATTGCCAAAACAACTTTGCTCTTGCAGATAGGCCATCACTATTCCCTTGCATGACTTTTCGATAATCATCGACAAAACCAATCATGCCATAGCCCAAGGTGACTAATAGCACCACCCATATATATCGGTTTTCCAAATCTGCCCAAAGCAGCGTACTAATAGATATTGCTACCAAAATCAAAGCCCCTCCCATGGTGGGAGTACCAGCTTTTTCGTAATGACTTTCTGGGCCATCTTCTCTAATTGACTGACCAATTTTCTTTTTAGTCAATTTTCTTATCATTACTGGACCCACAATAAAAGAAATCACTAATGCGGTTAACGCACCGAGAATCGCTCTTAAGGTTAAGTACTGGAAGACTCGAAAGCCCCCGTCAAAATTCATTAAATAATCTGTCAAATAAAGTAACATTTTTTACCTTTATGCCCTGAAATCTGTAACTATCGCCTCTACAACCTTTTCCATATTTTGTGAACGAGACCCTTTAACTAATATCGACTCATTCCCCTGTAACTCTTGCTCTAAATAAGCTATCAACTCTGTCTGTGACTTGAAAAAAGTGGCTCCTCTGCCAAATGAATGGGAGGTGGATTCTGCATCGGAGCCTATCGTTAGCAGACGCGCTATTTTCATTGATTTTATTAACTCACCTAATTCCCGATGCTTCTTTTCACTGTCTTGTCCCATCTCGGCTAATGCTCCCATGACAAACCATGGCTCCCCTTCACATTGCATCAACACATCTAATGCCGCTTTTACCGAACTCGGATTAGCGTTATAAGTATCATCAATAATCAGGTTCCCTTTTTTCCCAACTAATGACTGCAACCTTCCAACGACGGGCTGCATTTTTTCCAGCCCTTGTTTTATTTGTTGTAAGGTAATACCAAAAGCCAAACAACTCGCGGCAGCAGCCAATGCATTAATCACATTATGCTGTCCAGCCAGCCCCAGCTTTATACTAATTTCACCTTCAGTCGCTGATAACTCAAATCGACTGGCAAACTCTCCATTTTCTACATTTGACTGTATATTTTTTGCTGTTACATCAGCCGATTCATCCAAGCCAAAGCTAATAATTTTTCTATCTTCAGCGATATCAATCCATAACGAATAAAACGCATCATCCTTATTTAAAATGGCAATTCCATTATGACCAAGGCCCGCAATAATTTCAGACTTTGCTTTTGCCACTCCTTCAAGACTACCAAAACCTTCAATATGTGCAGCCCCTGCATTAGTAATAACGGCGATATCAGCTTGAGTAAATTGACTACTGTAAGCAATTTCACCTAGATGATTTGCGCCCATTTCAATCACTGCATATTGCTGCTGTTGCTGCAATTTCAATAAAGTTAACGGTACGCCAATATCATTGTTCAAATTACCTTGTGTAAACAACACCTTGGCATTAACACTCAAAATAGCGGCAATCATCTCTTTTACCGTTGTTTTGCCATTACTGCCTGTTATTGCAATGGTTGTTACTTTTGTCCTATTTTTCCAAGCTCTAGCCATTTCTGCTAAAGCTAAATGACTATCCTTTACAATTATTTGTGGCAATTCAGTATCACATTTCTGTTCAACCACTATTGCACTAGCACCTGCGACTTCAGCCTTATCAATAAAACTATGGCCATCAAAATTCTGACCTTTTATCGCAATATATAAATCTGTTTCAGCTAATGTTCGCGTATTAATACTGAAGGATGAAACAGCTCTATCCTTCCCTACTAATTCACCTTCAACAGCTAAGGCAATTTCACTTAACAACATATCCATTACTCGCGTTCTAATAAAGTTTGCTGCACGACCACCTGATCACTAAAGCTATATTTAACACCTTGTATATCTTGATAGCTCTCATGCCCTTTACCAGCAATAACAATACAGTCCTGTTTTTTCGCTTGATTAATCACGCTCTGTATTGCCTCTTCTCTATTTTGAATCACTTCACAGTTTTTATTTACAAAACCATTCAAAATGTCATTAATAATCTGTTCTGACTTTTCCAATCTAGGGTTGTCGTCAGTTATAACCACTCTGTCGGCTAATTTTCCGGCTATCGCCCCCATTTCAGCACGCTTACCTTGATCTCTATTGCCCCCACAACCAAATACCAGCCACAAGGTTTCTGAACAATATTTTCTTAATCCCTGCAATACTTTCTCTAAAGCATCAGGCGTATGTGCATAATCTACAAAGACAAAAGGCTGTCCATCTCCACCAAACCGTTCCATCCTGCCAGAAACGGGAGTCAACCCATCAATTTTGCTAACAGCTGACTCAAAAGAGCAACCATTTGCTAACTGAACGGTGATGACTGCTAATATATTGTCTAAATTAAAATCACCTACAATTTTTGTTTGTACCTGTTTTTTTTGATTTTCCCAACAAACAAAAAACTTAATCCCATTCAAACTGTAATCCACTTGCTCAGCCGTCACATTTTCAGCTAAAGCCATTTTTTTTCCCGTTGCACTAAAAGCCCAGCGTTTTACATTCTTATGCGTAGCGTCTAAAAATATTTTACTATTTTCATCATCCGTATTAACCACTGAAAACTGCAATTCAGACCTTTTAAACAGATTCAATTTAGCGCCTAAATAAGCCGCCATTGAACCATGATAATCCAAATGATCTCGACTTAAATTAGTAAATACAGCCCCTTTAAAGCTGACCGCATTTACTCGTCCTTGCTCTAAACCATGGGACGAAACTTCCATCACCACCGTGTTTATTTTTAAGTTTACAAATCCTGCCAAAATCCTCTGAACATCTAAAGCATCTGGCGTGGTATTCAGGGTTTTATTTAACGAACCTTTTCCACCCCATCCCAAAGTACCAATTACTGCACTTTCAGGCATAACTTGCATTAAAAACTGACTACAGGTTGTTTTGCCATTAGTTCCCGTTATTCCAATCACATCAATATTTTTTGATGGTGACTGATAAAACCGATCAGCAATACAACCTAACTTTGCACTTAAATCGTTTATTCCCAGCATGTAACAATCAAATGAATCTAAAGAAAAATTGTCACTCCCTTCCGATTCATAAATAATCGCACAAGCCCCACTTTCAACTGCCTTTTCTGCATAAACCAATCCATGCTCAATGGCTCCTGCAATGGCTATAAAAACAAAACCTGGCTTTACTTTTCTGCTATCAAGGGCAATGCCTTTAATATCAGTTTTGTTTTTTTCAAAGGGTCTACCAACCAACCCTTCTAACAGCTCAGCAATAATCATTCTACTTTGGTCAATAATACTGGCATGGTGTCTTCTTTATCAGGTGCAATCCCGTAAACTCTTAATGCCCCCGCCATCACCTTTGAAAATATGGGTGCAGCAACTAAGCCGCCATAATATTTTCCTGCACTGGGTTCATCAACCAGCACCGCAATCACAAACTTTGGGTTACTTACAGGGGCTAAGCCAACAAACACAGCCAAATATCGATCATCAGCATAACCTCCTGCTGTTGCCTTCTTCACTGTCCCCGTCTTTCCTGCAACCCGATAACCTTCAACCTGCGCTCGAGGAGCTGTGCCCCCCCTTTTAACCACATGCTCCAACATTTCCATTACTTTTCTTGCTGTATGGGCAGAATAGACACGCTTTGCATCATAATCTTGCTCCCGCTTTAACAAACTAACTGAATGTAATATTCCCTCATCAGCCAATGCTGTGTACGATCTCGCCAACTGCAATACAGAAGTAGCTACCCCATAGCCATACGACAAAGTTGCATGCTCAAAGTCATGCCACCGTTTAAAATCCAATAAAAAACCACTTGCCTCCCCAGGAAACCCCGCATTAGCGGAGACGCCATAACCTAATTGGTTGTAACTGTTCCAAAAATATTCCCGTGGCATTTTTAAAGCAATTTTACTAATCGCCACATTGCTAGATTTTTTCAGCACATGCATCAAATCTAAAGTACCGTAATTATGTACATCTTTTACTAAATTACGCCCTACTCTATAAAAGCCATGGGTTTCTATCTGAATATCTTCATCCACATACCCCCCATCTAACGCAGCGGCAATCACAAAGGGTTTGACAGTTGAACCCGGTTCAAAAATATCCAACAAAGCACGATTTCTAACAGCGCCTGCTTTCAAAGATTTTCTAGCGTTTGGATTAAAAGCAGGCTGACTAACAGCCGCTAAAATTTCACCATTCTTTGCATCAAGTACCACTAATGATGCTGAAAAAGCCTTATGCTTAACAAAGCCTTCATGCAACGCTTTAAAAGCTATATATTGAATTCTTTGATCAATACTTAAAACAAGATCTTGGCCTGAAATAGGTGCTTGAATATTCTCAACATCTTTATCGTTAATAACCCTGCGACGACCATCCCTAATCACTCGCTTTTTACCAGCCACACCTTTTAGGCTTTGCTCATACGCCCGCTCCATGCCTTCCTGCCCCACATCGTCGATATTAGTAAATCCAACGACATGGGCAGACACTGCACCTGCGGGGTAATAGCGCTTAAATTCTCTTTCAAAATAAACACCACTTACTTCGAATGCTCTTATCTTTTCCGCTAAAGCAGGATTTATCCTGCGTTTTAAATAACTAAACCGTGTACTCACACCGTCTTTTAATAAAGCTTTCACTTTTTTAGCTGGCACTTTAAGCATTTTGGCCAACTGTTTAAACTTATCCGCTTCACTTTTTTTAAAGTATTTAGGATTTACCCAAACTGATTCAACGGGCGTGCTAATGGCTAACGGCTCATTATTTCTATCTAAAATCTTACCTCTATAGGCAGAAACAGACACTACACCAACATGTCGCCTATCACCTTGCTGCTGTAGAAACTGTTTATCCACAACCTGTAAAAAAACGGCTCGGCCCGACAGCACCCCCATACCAAGCAACATTACACCTAATAACAACCCTCGTCTTATAATAAACTTATTAGGTTTGCTAGGCTGCTCAGTTTGTATATGCCTTGCTCCACTCATTGCTTAGGCTTAAGGTAAATGATTTCTCCACGTACAGGCATTTTTAATTTCAGCTTTTTTTTTGCTACCTGCTCGACTCTATTCTCTTCAGTCAAAGTGGTTAACTCCAACTGTAACTGTCCCCATTCCACTTCATATTGATCTAAACTTGTTTCTTGCGACTGAATCGCAATAAAAAGTGACCTTGACTGATATTTACTACCAATAACCGCCAATGCAGAAATCAAAAAAATAATAAGTAAGCCGGTCACTACAGAACCATGAAAATAAAACACAATTAAAGCCTTTCAGCTACTCGCATAACAGCACTGCGCGCTCTTGGATTTTGCTTCACTTCTATCGCCCCTGCTTTTATCGCCGGCCCTAATTTCTTCAATAATCCCTGTTCAATATCTACTTCCTTTACGGGTAATCGCCCCGGGTTTCCTTTTCGACCTGATTCATTTCTTATAAATCGTTTCACAATGCGGTCTTCTAATGAATGAAATGAAATTACTACCATTCGTCCATTAGGCGCTAAAACATTCAGAGCTTGTTGAAGACTGGTTTTAATTTCCTCTAGCTCATTATTAATTTCAATTCTAATCGCTTGAAAACTTCGTGTTGCTGGGTGTTTATGTTTTTCTCGCTTATATACCACGCCTTCAATTAATTTTGCCAACTCTAAAGTCGTGGAAATTGGAGTCTGTTCTCGCCTTTCAATAATGGCACCAGCAATACGTCGAGCAAATCGTTCTTCACCGTACTCAAAAAGTACTTTAACCAAATCTTTTTCTGCAACCTGTTGCAACCATTCTGCAGCAGATAGGCCAGTACTATCATCCATCCGCATATCTAAAGGCCCCTCTCTCATAAAACTAAAGCCTCTTACTGAGTCATCTAACTGGGGAGAAGAAACGCCTAAATCCATTAAAATACCGTCAACTTTTCTTTGCCAGTCATATTGATTCACAACGGCTTCCAGCTCTGAAAAACAGCCATGATGCATGGTAAACCTTGAATCTTTACGCATCTCATCTGCATAAACAGAATGAATAGCGGCCAAATCACGATCAAATGCCAATAGCCGCCCAGACTCTCCCAATTGCTTCAGTATCCCTCGACTATGTCCTCCTCGACCAAAAGTACAATCTATATAGAGACCATCAGGTTTAATATTTAAAGCCTCTAAAGACTCTTCAAATAAAACAGATAAATGTTCCATTAGAAAGAAAGTGAGCTAAGCTCTTCAAGATCAGATGCTGAAGCATCATCAGAATTCATTAATTCATGCTCTTTTTCATTCCAAGCTGATTCATTCCATACTTCAAATTTATTCAATTGACCGACTAAAACGATATGTTTTTCCATTTCTGCAAATTTTCTTAGTTTTTCAGGCAATAATAATCGCCCCTGTGCGTCCATCTCGCACTCAGATGCATTACCAATTAGAAAGCGGCGTAATTTTCCAGCCATTTTATTTAACGCAGGGAGTTTACTAATCGTTAGTTCTAGTTTTTCCCACTCAGGCAATGGATACAGCCAAAGACACCCAGGCTCACCAACACATCGTTCATTCATTGCAATAGTTACAATCATTTGACGCTCGCAACTCTCCTGTAATTCCGCTCGATAACGAGTAGGGATTGCAAGACGGCCTTTCGCATCTAAATTAATTGTACTTACACCACGAAACACGAATCACCCACAAATAAACAAAAAAACCCTTTTTCACCACTTTTCACCACTTAGTGACAACTATAGATTTCTATTTATACTGCGTCAAGAACGATTCGTATTTAAATCTTCCTTTTTCAACAAGGACTTAGGATTGTTTTCCACTGGATTTTTGTAAGGTAAATTTATTTTAAAAAAAATACATTCCTTATCAGTAACTTATTACTATTAGTTAATTATTTACTTAAGAAAAACAGAGAGATAAATAAAATACAAAAAACGGAAAACAAAATGTAATTTTGGGCTTTTTTAACCGCACCATTTACCAGCAAGTTATATTCAAGCTGCAAAAAAGGTATTGGCCCCTTGGGATCAAATAAAAAACAATAAGTTATCTATTTAAGGCTGAAATAAATAAAATGAGAGGATGACGACTTAACGTACAAAGCCTTCCGCCCTACCAATATATTAAGTAAAAACGAACAAAAATTTGACTAAAACGAGATGAAGTAGACAAAAAAAATGCAAAGAGAATTACCTTAGAAAAAGGTAAAAAAATAGAGTTGGCCTATAAGCCGGGTTCTGTCGAGAACAGCCATTCATCTAGGCCGTTAGTCACCTAACGGCTCAAGCAATCTACCCAGAGGCCGCGCGGGCCACGCGTCTGCCTCTCTATTTGATCTTGCTCCAGGTGGGGTTTACCTTGCCACTGCTGTTACCAACAAGCGCGGTGCGCTCTTACCGCACCATTTCACCCTTACCGAATATCTTTGCAGATATCAGGCGGTATATTTTCTGCGGCACTTTCCATAGGCTCACGCCTTCCAGGCGTTACCTGGCACCCTGCCCATTGGAGCCCGGACTTTCCTCCGCTTTATTTTGCAATAAAACAGCGACTGCTCGGCCAACTCTAGCGGGCGATTGTACAGCATATCCAGTTATTAATCTGCAATAAAACTCACCCTCTCTTTAAAAAACTTAAAACTCCGTTTATACTGAAACAAAACCACCAACTAAAACGAAGACCAGGATCATCTTATGTCTGAAGCCAACCTACAAGACCACACAGGGCTTAACAAACTTCTTCTCAACCCAAATATTGATGAATATATTTTTATCTCACTCATTATTGCTAGTTTTCTAGGTGAGCTCATTATGAATGCCTCCCTGTTTGTTGCCTTTATTTACTGGCTATTAATCACCCCCTTCTTTTTTATTGCCTCAATTTTAAGTGAAAAAGCAAAAATACTACGCACTGGAAGAGAAACAGCCCACTTTATCAAATATGAACTTTTCTATTGGGGCAGCGCTTTTGCAGCTGTATTACTTATTTTTCTACTCTGGGATGCTGGACGCATAGGACCATCTGAAGCCAGCATTCTTATCCATATTATTCTGGCGCATACTATGTTTTTAACGGGAATAGTATTAGGCTTGCGATTTTATTTGATAGG
>CAZMQH010000014.1:5206-21314 GCA_964568245.1 uncultured Methylomarinum sp. | reverse complement strand
GCTTTAGAAAACAATTTAAAAAAGAGCAAGAAAAGAGTATTCAAACGAAGGTTACCGCAAGAGTCGCGGTGATAGAAAAACAATTAAGTAAGGATAAATCTAACTTCTTACATATTATTTCTCACGAGCTCATTACACCGCTTGCCATTATTGATAGTGCTGTCCAAATTTTGGAAGCTCAGGCAGGTTTAGATAATGAGCTGGTGAATGAAAGACACCGTAGAATTCGTAAATCTGTTTCACACCTTAATAGTGTATTAGATAATACAATTTCAGTTGAATCTTTTGAAAATAAGGAAGTTCGACCTTATTCTGTAAAGTTTTTGCTTGGGGCTTTTGTTGACCAGTTGGTTAATGCAACGGAAAATGATTTTAGTCGCTGTGATATTCAGATAGAAGATGATTTTTGGTGTTTGGCTGATCGACGTTTATTGCATCAGGCTTTAAGTAACCTACTGGCTAACGCAATACAATATAGCTTGGTGAGTTCTAGGGTCATATTGCAAAGTGAAAAAATGACTGAGGGTAAACGGACGGGTTCTAAAATAATGATTAGTAATATCTATCATGCCGAGCATAAGCCAGATACTGATCAATGGTTTACTAAATATAATCAGCAAAATAGTGAAATTAAAGTACGTGGAATAGGGCTGGGTTTGTATTTAGTGAAGCAAATAGTAGAAGCTCATTCTGGGGGCATAAAATGTATAGTCGAGGCGTGGGAAGGTAACTGGAAGGTAAAAATGCAGTTATGGTTACCTGATGAAGTTAAGGGATAATGATGATAAAAGTAAATGTTGTAGAGGATAATCAATTTTTATTAGACGATATTATCTATAGTCTCAATACGCGAGGGTTTGATTGTGGTGGGGCTGTAAATGCCAAAAGTTTTGATTGCTTAATGCTAAGTAAACAGCCAGATATTGTTATTTTAGACATAACTTTACCTGATGAAAGTGGTTTGTCAATTGCTCGAAGATTGCGGGATAGCCATAAAACAAAAAACATCGGGATAGTTTTTCTTACTGCTAGAGGAAGTTTGAATGACCGTATTGAGGGGCTGGAACTTGCTGATTCCTATCAGGTCAAGCCTATTGATTATGGTGAATTGGCTGCAGTGATTACCAGTGTTTATCGTAGGTTACCTACTAATGGATCCTTTCTGGAAAATTTAGTCTGGCAATTGCATGAAAAAACACTGGAACTACATTCACCCTTAGGCGAAATTCTTGGGGTGTCGTATCGTGAATATATTGTATTACAAGAACTTTGTCAAAGTACTACAGGTCCTGTTTCAGCAAAACAAATTATCGAGGCCTGGAATGAAAATTGGTTAACGTACGAAAAAAACCGACTTGAATTACTATTATCGCGATTACGATCAAAGATAAAAGGGTTGAGTAATGATAAGGCAAACCCCATTCGATCTATACGAAATCAAGGGTATAATCTGATGATAGTTATAGAAATTAAAAGCTAAAAACTTGATGCTATTCCCTAACAGGATGCTTATCCAGTTTACGTTGTAATGTTCTTCTATGCATATTTAATGCACGGGCAGCGGCTGATATATTACCATCATGTTGCATGAGTACTTTTTGTAGATGTTCCCACTCTAGTCGTTTAACGGATAAAGGGTTTTGGTTAATCTGAACGGATGAATCACCTTCATTTTTATACAAGGCGTTGACAATTTCATCTGCATTAGCTGGCTTGGTTAAATAGTGTATTGCACCTAGTTTTATAGCTTCTACTGCGGTTGCTATGCTGGCAAAGCCAGTGAGTATGATGATTTGAGTGTTATCATCCAGAGATATGAGTTTTTTAACCATTTCTAAGCCAGAGTCATGCCCTATGCGCAAGTCAATAACAGCATATTCTGGTTCTGATTGCTCAGCTAATATGAGGCCCGATTTAATATCGTTAGCAACAGCCACTTGAAAATTACGTTTTTCGAGTGCGGGTTTAAGCACTGAGCAAAAAGTTTCATCATCATCAACAAGTAGTAAATTAGGTTTATCCATTTCCGTTGGCATTATCTGTCTCTGTTGTTAATAGGGGAAGGTTAATTTCAACGCAGGCGCCTCCTGATTCCATATTGAAAAACTCTATTTTACCGCCTAAGCGAGTAATTGTAGAATAAGTTAAAAATAAGCCAACGCCTAAGCCTTGCTTGCTACTGGTAACAGGTTCTTTTCCAGCATATTTAATAATTTCTTTAGGAAACCCTGGGCCAAAATCTCTAATCTTAATATGTAATTGTTGACTATCCCAATTTGCCATAAAGTCGATGCCCTTGTTGTCTGGCGATGTCTCGGCGGCATTATTTAAAATATTAATAATAGAATGGGTAAGGGTTCTATCTGCAATGATTTTAGCATCAACATCGATGTTAGGCGATATATTTAAATTAATTTTACTGGTCGTGTTGTGTGTTCGCCATTGATTAAGGGTCTCATCAAGATATTCTAATAGGAGCATTGGCTTTCCTGATTCTGCTCTCATTTCTCCTGAAGAGGCTGATAAAACCGACAGAGCCTCTTTACAGCGACCAATTTGGTCTCCCATAATTTTTAGTTGTACATGTAAATCTGGAAAGCGATGTTCTGGATATTCAAGTTCTATTTCTCGTGTCAAAATAGCCATAGTACCTAAGGGAGTGCCCATATCATGTGCTGCACTAGCTGCTAAAGTCCCCAAAGAAACCACTCGCTCATTTCTTAATGCATTTTCTCTTGCATCTGCCAGACTTCGTTCACGGTCTTTTAACGTTTTTGACAATTGAACTACAAAAAAAGCTACTAACCCAGCGCTAAAAACAAAGCCAAACCACATGCCAAAAACATGTAAATTAAAATATTGCTCTTCTTGCATCGCATGTAAATAATGCTGCATTCTCGGACTCACCAGGTTAAGGTCTGGGAGAAGGGGTTCAATGGCAGGTAACGGGATGTTATAGCCGACGAGGAGTGTGTAGGTGCAGCAGGTCAGTATTACCATATTCCATGCATATGCTTGAGGCAGCATAATAGCGGTAATAATGATAGGGAGTAAAAACACCCAAATAATAGGGTTTGAAGCGCCTCCTGTTAAATATAATAACGAGCCAAAAGCGAAAACATCAATTGAAATTTGGGAGAAAATCTCTAATTCTGAAACAGGTTCGTCGGTTTTTAGCCTCATCCATGTGTAGAGGTTTACCATGCAAATAGAGAAGACAACCATCCATAGTTCTTCTTGAGGCAGTTGAATGTCAATAATGTAATTAGATGCAATAATGACAAAAGAACCTACTACTAACATAAGGTTTCTTAGAATATAGAGCCATTCAAGGTTATCTTTGATGGATATATTTGATTTTGGTAATATAATTTCAAGCATGTTAGGCGTGTGTTTTGGTGTGTTAATAGTCGCGACTGATGGTGTAAGGAACTTACAAGCAATGAATATACCCACCTTGCTTGTCTTTTTGCTCCTGCTTGAATTCTCTCAATCGTTGCATAGAATAACTATGCGCCTCTTGAGATAATCCAAGCAGAAACAAAAATCCTACGCAATATGGGTATATTCATTACTTGCAAGTCCCTAACACTATCGATATTTGGAATATAAAAACAAGTTTTTATATATTTTTAGGCACGTAAACACTTGTTTTTTACGCCTAATGAAATGTGTTGAATCGTTGTAATCTATTTATTTCTGTCTTTTCATGAATTTAAAAAATCTCTAAACTTATCGCCTAGTAATGGTTTGCTAAAATAATATCCTTGAAAAACAAAACAGCCTTGAGCAAGCAGGAATTTTTGTTGGGCTTCTGCCTGCCCCCCCTTCTGCAATAACACCTAGTTTTAGGTTGTGAGCCATATTAATGATGGTGGCAACGATGGTAGCATCGTTTTCATCAATGGTGATATCTCTAACAAAACTTTGGTCAATTTTAAGTTGATCAATAGGGAGTTGTTTTCAATAAGCTAATGACGAATAGCCTGTACCAAAGTGATCAATTGATATTTTGCCCCCATTTTTTTAATAGTATCATCGATATTGTCGATAATAATATCCCCTATAATCAACGGGTTTTATCCAAAGTCGATTTTGGTATTTGACTGAAAAAATGGGCGTATTCTCTTGCAAAAATAAAGGTTCTTTGGTACTGCGACAATTTGTCACATTTTAACTTGACAAAAGTGTTGTTATTATATGTATAACTTTTAAAGCTCTTGTAGCTAACAGCGAAAAGTTGCGTTATGTTATTCCTAAAATTTACTCTGAAGCAGTTATTATTAACTGCTTTTTTTTTGCCTGCTGTTTTTAAAATTTAACTCCAAGACCACCTAGCCCGCAATAACCCTGAGGGTTCTTGGCTAAATATTGTTGATGGTACTCTTCCGCATAATAAAATATAGGCGCATTGATAATTTCGGTAGTGATCTTATTTAATCCAGCAGCGGTTAATTGTGATTGATAATGTTGCTTTGATTCCTGTGCTAGTTTTTGTTGAGAGCTATTAAAGGTATAAATTCCAGAACGGTACTGTGTTCCAATATCATTTCCTTGCCTGTTCCCCTGTGTTGGATTATGAGACTCCCAAAAAATAATGAGTAACTGAGTAAAGCTAATAATTTCTGGGTTAAAAACAATTAAAACGACTTCATTATGAGCAGTTTCTCCGCTACAAACATCTTTATAGCTAGGTTTAACAAGGGAGCCTCCCGTAAAACCAACAGCGGTAGAAAACACCCCCGACTGCTGCCAGAATTTTCGTTCGGCTCCCCAATAACAGCCTAGTCCAAATATAATTTGTCGTAAGCGATTCGGAAAAGGAGGTGATATAGGGTTTCCGCTGACAAAATGTGCAGGCATTTTATGTTCAGAAAGTATATTGGATTGAATAGTTTGTTTTGGGGATAAAGACATGCAGGGCTATAATTAAATTTAAAGTTATTATTATGAAGTAAATTATAAATGAAAGAACAAGATTGTTTACGACGTTTTTTATTTGAAAGACTCGGAGTAAGAGGGGAATGGGTTCGTTTGCAGGCCAGTTGGCAAAAATCTAAGCAATATCAACAGCTATCTACAGGGGTGCAGGAGCAATTAGGACAGGCGATGGCATCGGCTGTTTTGTTGTCAGCAACCATTAAGTTTAAGGGTGCTATGATTCTTCAAGCACAAGGGAATGGGAAATTAAATACTTTGGTTGCTCAAGCGACTCATGATCGAAAGATCAGAGGTTTAGCAAAGGGGGATACCAAAATGAAGAAGGGTAGCTTAACTGAAATGATGGGTGACGGACGATTAGTTATTACGGTTGAGCCTAAGCAGGGCGAGCCGTATCAAGGAATTGTTGCCTTAGAAGGTGATACGTTCGCTGACGTTATTACTCAATACTTTACTCAGTCTGAGCAATTAGAAACCAAGGTATGGTTATTTGCGAATGAAACATATGCTGCCGGCTTGTTTATACAAGAACTACCGGCACAAGAAAGCTATGAGGCAGATTGGGAGCGTATTTCTGCATTGGCCAATACGGTGACTGAAGATGAAATGTTGAGTTTGGACTGTGAAGAAATACTATTCAGACTGTTTAATGAGGAGCATGTCAGAGTATTTGAGCCAGAACCCATTACTTTTGAATGCGGTTGCAACTCTAATAAAATAGAGCAGGCTTTGATTTCTTTAGGTAAGAAAGAATTGGATTCAATTTTTCTAGAGCGAGATATTATCGATGTTGATTGTGAATTTTGTGGAAAACAATACAACTTCGATAAAGTTGATGTGGACAATTTGCTATCAGGGCCGTTGATAGAAACGCTGTCTAAGACTAGGCATTAGACGGTAGGTTGAGCAAAGTGCTCTTGCGTGCTTAAGATTGCTTGATTTGTTGGGTCGTCGCAGATCGTTTTTTGTCTAAGGAACTTACAAGCAAGGTGGGTATATTCATTACTTGCACGTTTCTAAGCTATTAATTGCTCCATAAGTTCTGGCAGTATTATCTCTCTGGGCTGTAGAGACAAGGTATGTTTTGTCTCTACTTTAGGTGAACTAAGGGAGATGGAAATAAATAATCGCGGGTCTTTTTGTCTATTTTCAGTCGGATAGCAACAGTTACGTAGCCCTGCTATGCGCCTATTACTCGACTGAAGACAAACAAAAATCCTGCGCTATATTGGACGATTATTTATTTCCAGCTCCCTATATAAATCATGAATATGATTAGCTATCAAAACTTGTGGAACAATTAATACTACATTTAGTCCATATATAAGGATAAAACAGAACATGAAAAAAATTTGTCGTAGACTGTTAATACTGTTTTTAATGAGTACATTAACAGGTTGTTTTTACTGGGTACGTGCTTATCAAACGTATTTGCAAATGGATGATTTTGATCGAAATTTTACTATTACTGTGGCGAATGAATTTCAATTAGGCTTTAAAGAGCCTAAACTTTATAACGATGATTTTATTTCTTTATCGAAATTACAGCCAAGTAATAAGTCGACAGTCGAGGAGGGTGAAATTTGGCATTATTTGTTTCGTAAAGTTGACCTGCAAGGCAATGTCATTAAACCAGAAGTGAAATTTTATTTTGATTTAAGTTTTAATGAAAAAAAAATGCTAACTCAGTGGGTTTTTTCGCAGTTGTTTTTGCACATTGCGCCTGCAGAGTTTCTTGAAATATCGATACGCTCGTTAGCGGGAGCAGAAATTAATCAAGGTAAAATGCAGATAAAGGCTAATACCGATTTAATTGAAAAGATTGATACAGAATTGCCACAAAAGGCACAAGTGCTTGCTCAGTTAGGAGCACCTTTAGAAATAGAGCATAAAGCCACAAAGGATATTTATCTCTATCATTTTCAATTAGAAACCCAAGGGATTGAGGAAGGGTATGAAGATAGGGCATTAAGCGTGGTTAAGCTAAGTTTTGATAATCGCACAGATGAATTAATTAAAATGTCAGGACGGTTTATTGGACTTAAAATTTCTATTAATTATCAGAAGTATATAAAAAATAAATCGTAACGACTCTGCACCGACTAGTTCCCTCGCGCTGCGTGGGAACTCATTAAGAAACGCGCCTGCGTTTCGCAGCGCAGCGCGTTGCAAAGACGTTCCCACGGAACCCGTGGGAACGAGATGCTTACAACGCAGCCAAAGTAATCAGCTTTTTCATCAAAGCGGCCTGATTGTGCACTTCCATTTTTTGCATTATGTGTTTCATATGATTTCTAACAGTTGCTTCTGATCGGAAGTTGCTTTCTGAAATTTCTGAAATTGAAGGTGTTTGTAAAAAATCTAATGCGCATAAAGCCTTCTTTAAAACATTCCCAGTCATATAAATTATCTAACGATGCTGCGGGTATCAAAGTGTATAGTTTCACCACGTTATACCTGACATAATTACAAAGGGCTTAGGTTTTCCTAAGCCCTTTGTTGTGATTGAAAGTTTAGCGTTTAAGTTTGCCTTTTAGCATCTTGTTAACTTCACCTGGGTTGGCTTTCCCTTGGCTAGCTTTCATTACCTGTCCAACAAAAAAGCCAAAGACCTTATCTTTACCGCTTAAATATTGTTCAACTTGTCCTGAGTTATCAGCAATGATTTTATCAATAATGGCTTCAATAGCGCCGCTATCAGTAATTTGTTTTAAGCCTTGTTGATCTATTACTTCGTCAGCAGATAAATCATTTTCCCATAAGGCATCAAATACTTGCTTAGCAATTTTTCCTGAAATAGTATTGTCGGCAATACATTTTAATAATCCAGCCAAACGCTCTGCGCTAATAGGTGAGTCTGCTATTTCAAGGCTGGCTTTGTTTAAAGCACCCAGGAAATTACCACTGACCCAGTTAGTACATAATTTAGCTTCGCAATTAGATTCTTTAACAACAATTTCATAATAATCAGCTAATTGGCGAGAAGAGGTTAAGAGCGTTGCAGCCTCAATATCTTGAGCATATTGCTCAATAAAGCGCTGTTTTTTAGCCGTTGGTAATTCAGGTAAATCAGCTTTAACTTGAGCGCGTAATTCGGCTGTTATTTCAACAGGCAATAAGTCAGGGTCAGGAAAGTAGCGATAATCATTGGCTTCTTCTTTGCTGCGCATAGAGCGAGTTTCATTTTTATCAGCATCGTACAAACGGGTTTCTTGTGCGACTGAGCCACCAGCTTCAATCAAATCAATTTGTCTTTCCACTTCAATATTAATGGCTTTTTCCACAAATTTAAATGAGTTGATGTTTTTGATTTCAGCTCGAGTACCGTACTCTTTTTGGCCTTTAGGGCGTACAGAGACGTTGGCATCACAGCGGAATGAACCTTCTTGCATATTGCCGTCACAAATCTCTAAATAGCGTACTAATTCATGAATTTTGCGCATATAAACTACAGCTTCTTTGGCTGAACGCATATCAGGCTCAGAAACGATTTCTAATAAAGGTGTGCCTGCACGGTTTAAATCAATGCCTGTTAAACCATGAAAGTCTTCATGTAATGATTTTCCTGCATCTTCTTCTAAATGCGCGCGGGTTACGCCAATACGTTTGGTTTCGCCGTCTACTTCAATATCTAAATAGCCAATCCCTACAATAGGGAGTTCCATTTGACTGATTTGGTAGCCTTTGGGCAAATCAGGGTAAAAATAGTTCTTTCTAGCAAATACTGAGTGATCGGCTACTTCTGCACCAATTGCCATACCGAATTTAACTGCCATACGAACAGCTTCTTGATTTAACACAGGTAAAACACCTGGTAAACCTAAGTCAACAGCACAAGCTTGTGTATTTGGTTTTGCTCCATAGGCAGTTGAAGCAGCAGAAAATATTTTAGATTTTGTTGCCATTTGAGCGTGAATTTCCAGCCCAATTACTGTTTCCCATTCCATCATATTCTCCTTATTCAAAGCCTTTCGGTGTTTGTTGGTGCCAGTCGGTGACTTGTTGATATTGATGGGCAATATTCAATAAGCGGTCTTCGGTGAAATAATGACCAATAATTTGTAAACCAACGGGTTTGTTATCGACAAAACCTGCGGGGTGAGACATCGCAGGTAAGCCTGCCAAGTTAATGGCAATGGTGTAAATATCGGCTAGATACATTTCAATCGGATCATTAGTTTTTGCGCCAATGCCAAAGGCAGTAGAAGGCGAGACAGGTCCCATTAATACATCAACTTCAGAGAGTGCCTGACTAAAATCTTCAGAAATTAAACGGCGGACTTTTTGCGCCTTAATATAATAAGCATCGTAATAGCCAGCAGAAAGGGCATAAGTCCCCATTAAAATACGACGTTTTACTTCAGCACCAAAAGCTTCACCGCGAGAGCGAATATATAAATCATTCAGGTCTGCTGGATCGTCACAACGGTAGCCATAACGTACGCCATCATAACGAGATAGGTTGGCAGAACATTCTGCTGATGCAATCACGTAATAAGCAGGAATGGCCAGCTTCATATTAGGCAGTGAAACTTCTATAATTTCTGCGCCTAATTTTTTGTATTCATTGACGGCAGTTTCTATGGCCGCAGCAATATCACTATTTAAACCTTCACCAAAAAACTCTTTAGGTAGGCCTATTTTTAAGCCTTTCAAGCTATTGCTTAAGCCTGCTGAATAATCGGGAACTGCTCTGTCTACGCTAGTGGAGTCTTTTTTATCAAAACCAGCCATGGTCTGCATCAAAATAGCTGCATCTTCTGCTGATCTAGCCATAGGGCCGCCTTGATCCAAGCTGGATGCAAAGGCAATCATGCCATAACGTGAAACACGGCCATAGGTTGGTTTTAAACCTGTAATGCCGCATAAAGAGGCAGGTTGACGAATTGATCCGCCTGTATCTGTGCCTGTTACCGCCGGTGATAATCTTGCTGCAACAGCTGCAGCCGATCCACCCGATGAGCCGCCTGGTACGGTGTTGGTATCCCAAGGGTTTTGTACTGCACCATAAAAGCTAGTTTCATTGGAGGAACCCATAGCAAATTCATCCATATTTAATTTACCTAGCATAACAGCGCCAGCAGCATTGAATTGTTCAATCACTGTTGCGTTGTAAGGCGCGGTGAAATTGTCTAACATTTTTGAGCCACAAGTAGTCTTAATGCCTTGAGTACAAAAAATATCTTTTTGAGCAATAGGGATGCCCGTTAATAAACCGGCATCAGCTGAAGCAAGTTGAGAGTCCGCTAATTTAGCTTGCTCTAAAGCCGTGTCTTCAGCAATAGTGATGAAGCAGTTAAGGTCTTGGTATTTTTTTATTCTGTCTAGATATGCTTGAGTCAGTTCAACGCTGGAGTACTCCTTTGCGCGCAGACCTTTGGCCAGTTCGGTGATGGTTTTGTTATGCATGATTATTCCGTTAGTCTAGAACTTTAGGGACAAGGTATAGTCCAGCTTCTACTTGAGGAGCAAGCGCTTGAAAGTGTTCCCGTTGATTGCTTTCAGTTGCTTCATCTGGACGCAAGCGTTGCATTTGATCCATAGGGTGAGCCATAGGTTTTACATTGTCTGTATTTGCTTCACCCATTTGAGTCATTAGCTCCAGCATATTAGATAAGTCGTTGGCATAAGCGTCAATATCTGTTTCATCAATTCCTAGTCTTGCTAAGTAGGCAATTTTCTTTACTTCGTCGGGGGTTAGCGACATATTTAACTCCAAATGATACTTTATTTAAATATGATACTTTATATCTTGCTCAAATACCCACTAGATTGTTAAAGTAGTAAGATTCTATATCGCTAAGGATACTGTAAAAAATGTTCAAAAGACTCCGCGGACTTTTTTCTAATGATTTATCAATTGATTTAGGTACCGCTAATACCTTAATTTATATTCCTGGACAGGGCATTGTTCTGAATGAGCCATCTGTTGTGGCTATTAAGGAGGATAGGATTAGAGGAGGCAAAACAATTGCTGCGGTAGGAGCTGAGGCTAAATTGATGTTAGGTCGTACGCCAGGAAATATTACCGCAATTCGCCCCTTAAAAGATGGCGTGATTGCTGATTTTGCAGTGACAGAGAGGATGCTACGATTTTTTATTGAAAAAGTGCATGAATCTAAACTTTTCCGACCTAGCCCACGTATTTTAATTTGTGTACCTTGTGGGTCAACCCAGGTTGAACGGCGTGCTATTCGTGAGTCTGCAGCAATGGCGGGAGCCAGAGAAGTTTATTTGATTGAAGAACCTATGTCTGCTGCTGTAGGGGCTGGACTGCCTGTTGATGAGGCGCATGGTTCAATGGTTTTAGATATTGGTGGAGGAACCTCTGAAGTTGCTGTTATCTCATTAAATGGGATTGTTTATTCTGCATCAGTTAGAGTTGGTGGCGACCGTTTTGATGAGGCTATTATCAATTATGTGCGTAGAAATTATGGCACCTTAATTGGTGAGGCAACTGCTGAAAAAATCAAGAAGGAAATTGGTACTGCTTATCCTGGCAGTGAAGTAAAAGAAATTAAAATAACGGGGCGTAACTTGGCGGAAGGTGTGCCTCGTAGCTTTTCTTTGAATAGCAATGAAATTTTAGAAGCCTTGCAAGAGCCTTTATCTGGCATTGTCGGAGCCGTTAAAGTTGCCTTAGAACAAACGCCTCCTGAATTAGGCGCGGATGTTGCAGACAGAGGTATTGTGTTGACAGGTGGCGGTGCGTTATTAGCGGATATTGATAGATTAATTGCAGAAGAAACGGGGTTGCCTGTTTATATTGCTGATGATCCATTAACTTGTGTTGCAAGAGGTGGAGGCATGGTATTAGAAATGTTAGATGAAAAAGGCTTTTCTGCTTTTTCATTAGAATAAATTAAATTGTTGGTTAAATTAAGTGGCTGGGCTTCTGCCTGGCCATTTTTGTTTTAGTATTACTCATTTGATAATTTTAGGGGCTTCTCATAAAACTTTTATTTGCTTCTGGCCCATCACTTAATACTCGTTTATTGATTGCTGTACTGGTATCCGTTGTTTTACTTGCAGTTGATCACCGTAGTTCAAGAATGGATGGAACTCGGTCTGTTTTATCGGTGCTGATTTATCCCGTTCAACGATTAGTCAGCTTACCTGTGGAAATAGCAGAGAAAATTCAGGATACCGTTGTGTCCTACAGTGATTTAAAACAAGAAAATGTATTACTAAAACAAAAACAGTTGGTTGATAGTATTAAACTACTCAAGTTTGCCGCATTGGAAAATGAAAATATTCGACTTAGAGGCTTGTTAGAAAATTCGTTTAAATTGGGGGAGCAGGTTTTAGTTGCTGAGCTATTATCAGTCAATTTGGTTCCTTATGAGCATGTGATGGTTGTCAACAAAGGGTCTCGGTTTGGAGTGCATGAAAAGCAATCTGTTTTAGATGCTAATGGCATTGTTGGGCAGGTTGTGAGATCGTTACCCTTGAGCTCTGAAGTTATGTTGATTACTGATCCAAACCACGCAATTCCTGTGCAAGTGAATAGAAATGGGTTGCGAACCATTGCTATTGGTAGTGGTCAGTTAGACCGATTGAATTTACCTTTCTTGCCAAATAATGCTGATATTGTGCCTGGCGATTTATTAGTGACTTCGGGGTTGGGCGGAACTTTTCCTCAAGGTTACCCGGTGGCAGTGGTTGATGAATTTACGGCACAGCCAAATAAACCGTTTGCCAATATATATGCCACGCCAAAAGCCAAGTTAGATAGAATTCGCGAGTTATTAGTGGTTTGGAGTGATTCAACTCCCGTTCCTCTTTCAATGCCTGAAATAGTGCCAGAGCAGCCAGAAAATGACTAAACATCAATACAGTAAACGGTATTTTTTAACCTTGCTGATCGCCATGTGTTTAAATATTTTGCCTCTATCAAATGTTGTAAAAAGTTTAAACCCTGACTGGGTGCTGTTAGTTTTAATTTATTGGACACTGGCTGTGCCAGAGCGTGTCGGGATTTTTAATGCCTGGCTGTTAGGGATAATGGTTGATGTTTTAACGGGACGACTCTTTGGTATGCATGGGTTAATTTATGTCTTAATTAATTACACCTGTTTAAAGTTTCATCGGCGCTTGCGACATTACCCTGTTATTCAACAAGCTGTATTTGTTTTTATTTGTTTACTGGTTGCCCAAGTCTTAGTGTTTTGGGTGGAAAATATACAAGGTGCAACAGGGTTGACTTGGTTTTTTTGGTTGCCAGTATTAACGGGTACATTGTGCTGGCCCTTTGTTTATGCTGGTTTGCGCTGGATTCGAGTGTTAGGGCATATAGATTAATATGCAACGATACTATTCAATGAAAGACCCCTTAGCTGAGAACCGTATGTTTCTTAGTCGAACCGTCGCTATTTTTATCTTTATTTTATTGTTGATGAGCGGCCTAATCGGACGCTTAGTTTATTTACAAGTTGCTGGACATGAACACTACTCAACGATGGCGAAGTCAAATCGTATCAAGATTGTTCCTTTGCCTCCGACTCGAGGAATTATTTATGATCGGCATGGCAGAATTTTAGCTGAAAACATTCCATCTTATAGTTTGGAGCTTATTCCAGAGCAAATTAAAGATGTCGATGAAACTTTGTTGCGATTGCAAAAGCTATTGGATATTCCTGATGAAAAAGTGGCACAATTTTTAAAACATAAACATCGATCTAAGCGGTTTGCGAGTATCCCATTACTATTACGGATGACTGATGAGAAAGTTGCAAAATTTGCCGTGGTTAGACCTTATTTCCCTGGGGTAGATGTTCATGCACGGTTAGTCCGGCATTATCCCTATAAAGAATTAACTTCTCATGTTGTTGGTTATGTAGGCAGGATTAATGAAAAAGAATTAAAAAGCCTTCCTGTCTCTGAGTATAGAGGCACTCATCATGTAGGAAAAAATGGAATTGAAAAAACATACGAAGCTCAATTACATGGCAAGGTAGGGTATTCTGAGATTGAAACCAATGCACAGAGGCGGGCGATAAAAACAGTTTCATCCGATGACCCAGTACCAGGCGAAAATTTACATTTAACCTTAGATGTTGATTTACAGAAAACAGCTTATGATGCATTGGAAGGATATAACGGTGCAGTGGTCGCTATAGAAGTTAAAACTGGTGATGTGTTGGTTTTTGCCAGTCGCCCAGGCTTTGATCCCAACCCCTTTGTTTATGGTATTAGTAGTAAGGCATATAGAGCACTGCAACAATCAGATGCTCAGCCTTTATTTAATCGAGCATTAAGAGGTCAGTATCCCCCAGGTTCAACGATTAAGCCGTTTATAGGTTTAGCGGGTCTTGAATATCAAGTGACCGACTTTTATCACAAATTATTTTGCCCTGGCTATTACCAGCTTCCAAAAGTTAAACATAAATATCGAGATTGGAAAAAATGGGGGCATGGAATGGTCGATATGGATATTGCTATTACGCAATCTTGTGATGTGTATTTTTATGATTTAGCCAGAACGCTAGGTATTGATAAGTTACATGAATTTTTACAGTACTTCGGTTTTGGCGAAAAAACAGGGATAGACTTAGTGGGAGAAAAAGCCGGATTGTTACCCTCAAGGGCATGGAAAAGAAAAGCTAAAAAACAGCCATGGTACCCAGGTGAAACACTAATTACAGGCATTGGACAAGGCTTTCTGCAAGTGACGCCGTTACAATTGGCAAGAGCGACAGCAACTTTAGCCAATAGAGGATATGTTGTGGAACCTTATTTGGTCAGTAAAAATCATAATGCAATAGCAGAAGGGGAGCAAGTCGTTACCAAGATAAAGTTGAAGGAAAAAAACCTAGATGATGTGATTTCTGCCATGATTAATGTGGTTCATGGGGCAAGAGGGACGGCAAGAACTTTAAAGCAAGGGATTAATTATCAAATAGCTGGAAAAACAGGGACGGCTCAAGTCTTTACCGTGAAGCAAGAAGAAAAATATAATGAAGATGAAATTTCTTTTAAGCATAGAGATCATGCTCTTTTTATGACCTTTGCTCCAGCAAATGATCCACAAATAGCGGTGGCAGTGATTGTGGAAAATGGGGGGCATGGAGGTTCAGTCGCAGCTCCCATCGCGGGCAAGATAATGAAGCAGTTTTTAATGCCAGCAGAGGATATTAGCCATGCGGAATGAAACCAGAAGTGAACAGTTTCATCCACCTTCAGTTATAGGCACATTGCTACGAAAATTACATATTGATATTCCCTTGTTTATTGGGTTGGTGTTGGCTTGTTCTTTAAGTTTTTTGATTTTATATAGTGCAGGTGGACAAGAGTCAGCCATATTGATTAGGCAGGCAACACGAATTGGCTTGGCTTTTTTTGTGATGATTTTATTAGCCCACGTCAACCCTCAGCAGTTTCATCGCCATTCAGCGATGCTATATTTTTTTGGTGTCGCATTGTTGGTTGCTGTTTTAGCCGTGGGGCTGGTAGGAAAAGGAGCTCAACGCTGGTTGGATCTTGGTTTTTTTCGATTTCAACCCTCTGAAATGATTAAAATCACCACACCCATGATGATCGCCTGGTTTTTATCGGGCTATACTTTACCCCCTAAAGTTAAACAGTTAGCTATTGCTGCGGTATTGATTATTATTCCTACCATTTTGATAGCAAAACAGCCCGACTTAGGTACATCATTATTAGTAGCTAGTTCAGGTGTTGCAGTCATATTTTTTGCAGGGTTGTCATGGCGATTCATGGCCGGAACAACAGTAGTTTTGGCAAGCTTAACCCCAGTTTTATGGCATTTTATGAGGGATTATCAGAAAGGCCGAGTATTAACCTTTTTAAACCCGGAAGCTGATCCTCTGGGAAGGGGGTATCATATTATTCAGTCTAAAATAGCGATAGGCTCGGGTGGTATTCATGGTAAAGGTTGGCTAGGAAGTACTCAATCGAAACTGGATTTTTTACCAGAAAGTTCAACTGACTTTATTTTTGCCGTATTTGCAGAAGAGTTTGGCTTATCAGGTTGCTTAGGTTTATTAATATTGTATTTGTTGATTATTAGCCGTTGTTTATATATTGCGGTACAAGCACAAGATACTTATAGTCGCTTATTAGCAGGTAGCCTGACCTTTACCTTTTTTGTTTATGTGTTTGTTAATATTGGTATGGTGATTGGCATCTTACCTGTAGTGGGAGTGCC
>CAZMQH010000014.1:0-5106 GCA_964568245.1 uncultured Methylomarinum sp. | reverse complement strand
ATGTGTTTGTTAATATTGGTATGGTGATTGGCATCTTACCTGTAGTGGGAGTGCCGTTACCCTTGATTAGTTATGGTGGAACATCAATGGTTACATTAATGGCTGGGTTTGGTATTTTAATGTCTATACATACCCATAGAAAGTTTCTACCAACGTGATAGATGAACTTTGTAGGGCGGACTTTAGTCCGCTATGAAAGACCTGTTATTTATAAATATAAAGGCTGATTTATATATGAAAAAAATTATTATTCAACTGATACTGAGCAGCTTTATGTTCAGTGCGAATGCATTGGCCGCTATTGAAGAATCAAAGCAATTTAGCCGATTTGTAAACAAGATGGTTATAGAGCATCAGTTTAACGAGACTGAATTAAAGCAACTGTTTAAATCTGTTGAGATTAAGCAAAAAATCATTAAAACCATGACGCGCCCAGCTGAAGGCGCAATGGCCTGGTATCAATATCGACAGATATTTTTAGGTGAAACGCGTATAAATGCGGGGGTGAAATTCTGGCAAGATAATAAAGCAACTCTGGTTGCTGTTGTTGAAAAATATGGTGTGCCAGCGGAGATTATTACCGCGATTATTGGAGTGGAAACTTTTTATGGGCAGCGCACAGGGGGGCATAGGGTTATTGATGCTCTTGCTACTTTGGCCTTTGCATACCCGAAACGAAGTAAGTTTTTTACCCGTGAGCTAGAGCATTTTTTGATACTTTGCCGTGAACAAAAAATGAACCCTTTAGAGCCAACGGGTTCTTATGCTGGCGCGATGGGGATACCTCAGTTTATGCCAAGTAGCTATAGAGCTTATGCTGCTGACTTTGAAAAGGATGAAAAAAGTGATATATGGAATAACCCTGCTGATGCAATAGCCAGTGTTGCTAATTATTTTATTATTCATAAATGGCGGAAAGGTGGAGATATTGCTTTTTTGGTCAAGGCTGAAGATGAAAAGTATCTAGGCGTTCTTACAAAGGGATTAAAGCCGGATTTGAACTGGGCAGAATTGCAAGCGATGGGAATAACTTCTGAGCAGACAATTGCAGCTGATGAGAAGGTTAAATTGTTAGCGTTTCAACAACAAAATAAAAAAGAGCTATGGGTTGGGTTGAATAATTTTTATACAATTACTCGTTACAATCATAGCCAATTATATGCTATGGCGGTGTATCAATTGAGTCAGGAAATCTATAAAAAAAGAAAAGCAGTACACTAAGTCGTGATAAATAAAAAACTTGATGGTTTTAGCCGATGAAAAAAATATTGATTATATTATTAGCAGTTTTTACCAATGCTTGTACTGATAACATTGTGGAAGATAGTGCGCCAAATTATGTACCTGTTGATGTTTTTACCGTTAAGGATGCCATCCCAAAATACGAGAAAAGGACACGAGCAGGCAACCCGAAGGAATATAAAGTCTTTGGTAAAAAATATAAGGTCTTAACAGCAAGTGCTGGCTACAAAAAAACCGGTATTGCCTCTTGGTATGGCACTAAGTTTCATGGCAGAAAAACCTCTAATGGTGAGGTTTATAATATGTATGCTATGACTGCGGCACACAAGACTTTACCAATACCTAGCTATGTACGAGTCACCCATTTAAAAAATAAACGGTCGGTAGTAGTCAGAATTAATGATCGAGGCCCTTTTCATGATAATCGGTTGATTGATTTATCTTATACGGCTGCGGTTAAATTAGGTATTCAAAAAACAGGAACAGGGCAGGTTGAGGTCGAGGCTCTGGGTTTTGATTCAGCAGAAGAGATAGAGAAAAAAATTTATCAGCTGAGTGAAGATGGCCAACAACCCATATTTTATCTGCAAGTAGGTGCGTTTTCTAATTCAGAAAATGCAGCTCATTTACAGGGAAAGCTATCACTTGCTGAAATTATTCCAACACGAATACAGCATGCAAAAAATGGAAATAATGAACTGTATAAAGTGCAAGTCGGCCCTTTACATTCAGAGCAACAAGCAAAACAAGAAAATGAAAAGCTAGTGCAAATAGGTTTTAGCAATACACTGCTTGTCGTTGAAAAAAATTAAGGGTGTCCTTTATTAATAAGCAAGGATGCTACAATATCCTCAAACAATCTTTAGAGTTATTTTGGTCAATGAAAATGTACTTAGAAATACGTAAATATTTTATTTTTTTCTTCTTCTCAATACTGTTTTGTACAAACACAGTTAATGCTGCAAATACTATTTTAATCCCAGCTGCACCAAGTATTGCTGCTAAAAGTTATGTGCTATTAGATTTTAACAGTGGAAAAGTGATTGCTGAAAAAAATGCAGATATTCGATTGGCACCTGCAAGCCTAACAAAAATAATGACCGTGTATGTAGTGTTTAGAGAGTTAAAAAGTGGACATTTAACACTGGATGAAAAGGTTACGATTAGTAAAAAAGCATGGCAAACACCAGGTTCAAGAATGTTTGTTGAGGTGAATAAGCAAGTGTCGGTAGAGAACTTGTTGCAAGGGGTGATTATTCAATCAGGTAATGATGCCAGTGTTGCTTTAGCAGAACATGTCGCAGGAGATGAAGCGACATTTGCCGCGATGATGAACCAGCATGCAGAGCGCTTAGGTATGCTGGATAGTCATTTTGAAAATAGCATGGGGCTTCCTAGTAAAAACCATTATACGACGGCTAATGATTTAGCTAAATTGACTATTGCTGTTATTGCTGAGTTTCCTGATTATTATCGCTGGGATTCAGAAAAAGAATTTACCTTCAATAACATTACCCAACCTAATCGCAACAAACTTTTGTGGCGCGATAAATCCGTTGATGGTGTGAAAACAGGCTATACAGAAGAAGCAGGATATTGCATGGTGGCATCTGCCAAACGTGAAGACATGCGTTTGATTTCTGTGGTAATGGGGACAGCGAGTGCTAATGCCAGAGCCAATGAAAGCCAGACTTTATTAAATTATGGTTTTCGATTTTTTGAAACGCATCAATTATATAAAGCGGACGTTGCTTTAACGAATGCACGAATTTGGAAAGGTGATAGTAAGCAGTTGCCTCTGGGATTGAGTGAAGATGTGTATGTGACTATTCCGAGAAGACATTACAATGAATTAAAAGCAGAAATTCATGTAGATAAAAGAATTATGGCACCTGTTAAGCAAGGGGCTAGCTTTGGTTCAGTGAATGTTTCTTTAGCGGATGATGTACTTATCAATAAACCCTTGATTGCACTTAAGACCGTCAATAAAGCGGGCTTTGTCGACCGATTGTATGACGAAGCTATGTTGATGTTGGAGTAATAGGATGAATGATTTTATTGATAGTACGGTTTATCTAAATGGTGAATATTTACCCTTATCTGAAGCAAAAATATCGGTACTGGATCGAGGTTTTTTATTTGGTGATGGCGTATATGAAGTCATTCCTTCTTATTCTGGTGACTTTTTTAGAATGCAAGATCATTTGGATAGATTGCAAGACAGTCTGAGTAAAATCAGACTAGATCTTCCTTATAGATTTGAACAGTGGATGGAAATATTGACACCTTTGTTAGATAAAACCAAAAATCAATATATCTATTTGCAAATTACTCGGGGAGTTTCAGCCAAAAGGGATCATGCTTTTCCTAAGCATCCTGTACCTACTATTTTTGCCATGTGTTCTGATATTAAGCCGTTTGCTGGTGTGGAAACAGGGGTTAAAGTGATGACCATGGAAGATAGTCGCTGGGAAATGTGTAATGTTAAAGCGACTACCTTATTGGCTAATGTGTTATTAAGACAGAAAGCAGTAGAACAAGGGTGCGCTGAAGCCATATTGCATAAAAATGGGTATGTGACTGAAGGTGCTGCGAGTAATTTATTTGCCGTGATTGATGGTATTTTGATTACGCCTGAGAAAACAGCCGAAATATTACCAGGGATAACACGCAAAGTTATTTTGGAAATAGCACAAGCCAATGGTTTTCAGTTAAGTGAAGAAATTATCGCTTTAGAAGCGTTGCAAACAGCCAGCGAAATCTGGATTACCAGTTCAACCCGAGAAATTATTCCTGTTATTGAGCTGGATTCAATTCCAGTCGGGGATGGTATACCAGGCCCTGTTTTTCATAAAATGAATCAATTGTTCCAAGACTATAAAAAATCAGTATGAGTGAAGAAGATACCGCTTTTGAATTTCCTTGCCAGTTCCCAATTAAAGCAATAGGGAAAAATAGTGCAGAGTTTGAACTCACTGTTGTGGCTATTGTAAGAAAACATGCAAAAGACCTAACCGAAGCAGCCGTTAAAGTGCGGCCAAGTAAGGGCGATATGTTTATAGGCGTTACGGTGACGATAGAAGCGCAAAGTAAAAAACAGTTGGATGCTATTTATCAAGATTTAAATGATTGTCCAGATGTAAGGATGGTTTTGTAGGGTGGAGCTTACCCATTCTACCAATGAATTACCATTAGTTGCAGTCAGTGCCTGCTTATTAGGCCAAGCGGTAAGATATGATGGCAAAGATAAATATACCAGCCTGATTGCAGAAGGATTAGCAGAATACTGTCAGTTACTTGCCGTTTGTCCTGAGGTTGAAATTGGCTTAGGCGTTCCTAGAGCAAAAATTCAATTGACCCAAGTTGAGCAGACTCTCCGCGTTTTACGCAAAGATGAGCCTCAGATTGATTTAACGGATAGTTTAGTCGCATTTGCCACTCAGTTTTCTAAGCAACATAATTTAGCTGGGCTTGTGCTACAAGATAAGTCGCCGAGTTGTGGGGTAGGCAATACCAAGGTTTACTCTCAGCAGGGGCAAGTTATTGGGATGGATAGCGGATTGTTTTCAGCAACAATCTGTGAGCTAATGCCTGATTTAATTATTGTTCAAGCCAGTCAATTACAAAATAAAAAAGACCTTGCCTTGTTTGTAAAATCCATACAAGCTAGAAAAATAGACTAATCTTATTGTAACTATTCAGCGGATTAATTAGAACCCATGGCGTAGGAGCATCCGCCCTTGGTACGATTGATAATGGATTGTTTTTGGAGAAAAGAGCATGGTTTTATTCGCGCCGAGGGCGGACGCTCCTACAAAGTACAGCATATTTAATATGCTGAGTAATGAATACCTTAAATTATAA
>CAZMQH010000013.1:0-21406 GCA_964568245.1 uncultured Methylomarinum sp. | reverse complement strand
TAGTTAACAGTTTTATTCAGGGCTGGAAGTAAAGATAAGAATGTAGGCTGGGTTACGTTATCGCGCTTTGCTTGATAAGCTAACCCAGTCTTGTAAGCTATTATTTTTTTACGGGTGCTGCTGGCAAATGAAAAGAAATTAAAAAAGTGGCGATAAAAACTAGGCTGCCTAAGCCAACCAGTGCAAAAATAGGGCTAAGTTGTTGTGACGCCGCATAGGTATAGCTCCCGACCGCAATTAACATCGCCAGGTTTTGGAAAAAACCTTGTAAAGCTACGGCGGCCCCACTCCCTATACTATCTTGTCCTAATTCCTGTAAAGCGGCATTGATAGGTACAATAAACATGCCGCCTGCTATACCTATCGCAAATAAAGCTGCGCGAGCTGTCCAGACTGTTTCTGTAAAACTTAAAGAAATAATAAATATGCCAACAAAATAGGCGGGAATTCTGGCGCGTCTCAGAAACTCTAATGGGATTAATTTTGGCACCAAGGCTGAACCGACAATAATGCCGAGAGCTAAAAACAAAGTAAGTTCGGCAATATCACTGGCGTTCGGAGTCATTAATATCAAAGGAGCCCAAGCGATAATAATAACCCTAACGGTTGCTGCAGCGGCCCAAAATAATGATGCGCCTAAAATAGCAAATCGAGAGCGGGGAGTGGTAAAAAAAAGTCGGGCTTGTTGGTAGAATTGAACAACTTTGAAACCAGGTTCTGCTACTTTGCTGATTTTTTTGGGTAAAAACAAAGTCACAGCGGCAGAAATAATAAATAAGACAATAGTACCCATTAAGGCCCACTGGATAGAATAATCTGCTACCTTAGCCCCAACAATCATCCCCAATAAAATCGCAAAAATAGTTGAGCCTTCTATCCAGCTATTGGCTTTAACCAATGCATCATTATCAGCCAGTTCAGGTAAAATGCCATATTTTGCAGGACTATAAATAGCCGCACCCATACCGACGATGCAGTAAGCGATAAGAGGTTCCAGTTCTAATAACAGTAAACCAGCGCCTAATGCTTTAATTAAATTGGCAATAATTAACACCGTTGGTTTTGAATGAGTGTCAGCAAAAGCACCTACCCATGGTGCTAGAACTACAAATGCAACGATAAAAACACTTTGTAATGCAGGCACATACCATGTGGCTAATTCAGCTGATTGCATCACTAAAGCTATGATGGTAAATAAAATAGCATTATCCGCAAATGCGGAAAGAAACTGGGCTACTAATAAGGGGTATATTTTTTTGTTCATAGTATTGGCTGGGTTGTAAGTACCCGTGCATAAAAGTTAATGTCGCTGTAGGGCTTGGTTTTCGCTACCTTGCTAGGCCCAGCTGTTACTCATCTATATTAATTTTTCAGCTAATTTCGCCACTTCTGGATAATTAGCTTTTCCTGTCGCTAATACGGGAATACTATCCACTACGAACACTTTCTTGGGTAAACTAATCGCATGAACCCCTTCTGCTCCTGCAAACAGTAACTTTTGAGTTGCATCTTTTTGGGTGGTTAATAAAATCACTTGTTCCCCTTTTTTAGGGTCTGGCAAACTGGTTGATGCATGCTGTGCATCTGGCCAGACATTTGAGGCTATTTGTTCTACTGCTGTTAGCGATACCATTTCTCCGCTTACTTTGGCAAAACGTTTACTTCGGCCTTTAATGCTAACAAAACCATCTTCGTCTATGTTGACAATATCACCCGTATCGTACCAGCCTTTTCCATATCTTGACTCTGGGGGAATTAGCTTTCCTGGATTATCTGAAAGTAAATATCCTTGCATAATATTTGGGCCATAGAGATGTAATTGACCTGCATCCTTGATGCCAGGAATATCTTCCAATTTAAATTGCATATCTGGCATTAAACGGCCAACCGTGCCTTTTTTAAAATCCATCGGGGTGTTTACTGAAGCAACAGGCGCTGTTTCTGTGGCTCCATAACCCTCCAATATGCGAATGCCAAATTTTTCAGACCATAAATCACGCGTGCTGTCTTGTAATTTTTCTGCGCCAGCGACTACATAGCGCATGTTGTAAAAATCATAAGCATGGGCTTTTTTAGCATAAGCTGCTAGAAAAGTATTAGTGCCAAACATAATGGTTGCCCCAGTATCATAAGCAATTTCAGGAATAACACTAAAATGTAAGGGTGATGGGTAGAAAAAAGTGGTCATCCCATTTAGCACAGGCAGCATCGTACCCACGGTAAAACCAAAGGAATGGAACATGGGTAAGACATTTAACACCACATCTTGAGCATTAAAATTAATACGTGCTTTTAATTGGTTATGATTGGCTAGTATATTGGAATGGGATAGCACAACCCCTTTGGGTTCACCTTCTGACCCAGATGTAAATAATACAACTGCGGGGCTATCAGGACTATATTGTTGATGCTTGTACCAATAGTCGGCAGTTTTTGCTTGGATAGCTGCTTTTAATTTATCCAGTATAGAAATAGAAGAGGCTAAGTCTTCTAAATAAACTAAATTAACATTTTTAGCTAAAGTATCTGCATCCTCACTTAACTTAGCTAAATCAATAAAACGACGAGAAGTTAACACGGTTTTTATTTCGGCTGTTTTACACGCAGATGTCATACCTTTAGAGCCAGTTGAATAATTCAGCATGGCTGGCACGCGACCATATAGCTGTAGACCTAAAACAACATTTAATGTTTTAGTTGAGTTTGGTAGAAATACTCCTACATTTTCAGCGGCATGGGTAATGGCTCTTAAAGCATTGCCAATAGCGATGGTACGCGTTATTAATGCATTATAGGAAAGAGGTTGCCTTTCTAAATCTTCTGCAACGGTATGTTTGCCGCCATGAATCTTACGTGCTTCTAAAAGCCCTGAAAACAATGTCTGCTTATAATGGCTGGTCGAAAAAATCATTTCTCCCATTAGATCCGTCAGAATATGACCACAATATTTACGACGAGATTTTCCTCTTAATTCTTGCTTGGCGGTAATGATGGTATGAGGCAGAATTTTAATGGTAATTTTAGGAAACCAGCGCAAACGCACAATATTTCTTAGTTTGGAGAAATGTGTGTATTCTGCGCCATGAATACGCACGGGTAAAATGGATGCACCTGATTTATCCGCAACCATGCCAGTGCCGTCATATATCTTCATTAAAGAGCCTGTTACGGTAATGCGCCCCTCTGGAAAAATAACGGTTTTGGTATCGCTTTGTAAATGATGAATCAGGGCCTTTAATGATAGAGGCTGAGTAGGATTCATTGGGAAAACATGAGATAAACCAAGAAATGGCTTTATCCACCAGCGTTCAGAAATTTGAGTGTTAATCGCGAAAGTAATACTGTCAGGTAAAAAAACACCTAATAATAAAGGATCTAAAAACGACGTATGGTTAGAAATGATCAGTACCCTATCGCCAGCCTTTTTGTAATTGTCTAATCCTTCAACTTCTACTTTATAAATTAAAGTGAGTAACCAATGTAATATTTTTTTTAGCATTTTAATATCTCCTGAGATCAGCTTAGCAGATGTGAGGAGTTAACTATAAACTTTAATTAAGCATTGTTCAATTAAAATTTTCTTTAGGTTTATTATCAAGTTTTCTTTTTAGACTATTCATAAAATCGGATAGTTAGAAAACATTTTACCTGTCTTTTGAAAATTGGCTAAATAGTTGTTGTGGTTTTCTTGGTGAGGGCTGGGCATAAGCAGGGAAATGTGTTTGCCCAATACCTCTTGTTCGGTATAGCCAAATAATTTTCAAGCGGCAGGGTTAAAGCTTTGAATGCAGCCTTTGCCATCAAGGGTAATAATACAATCTAATACTGTATTCAATATTTTGGTTGACATGATTAATGGCTATGGGGCGATTTGAGTAGACGATAAAACCTTAGCGCAAGGCGGGGGTATTTATTGATAGTTTCCTAAAAAGAAAGGGGGAATGATTAAGGCTTATTATGACTTTTCATTTATAATAATAAATTGCGTCATATCAGTCCCACCTTAATATCAAAATAGGGTGTTGATTAATATTTATTTGATTTAAAAACAGCGTCTTATGAAAATACTTAATATTTTTTTTAAAAATATCAATTCACTTGAGGGTGAAAGTCGAATTCATTTTGATAAGGCCCCTATTCTGGGGGGGGGAGTTTTTGCGATAACAGGGCCAAATGGATCTGGAAAAACTAGTATCCTCGATGCCATTACGCTGGGACTCTATGGCGAAACTTTTCGTTTTAATCGCCCTGCTGAACATGTGATGACAAAATCAACAGCCGACAGTTTTGCTGAAGTTGAATTTGCACTAGGAAAGGATAAATATAAAACAAGTTGGCGCGTTGCTAGAGCTAATGGAAGTGCAACAGGGGAATTGTTAGCCGCTGAAATGAAGCTGGTTCAGATAAAATCGGGTGAGCAGGTTTTAGCGGATAGCGTGCAAAAAGTGCGCGAAAAGATGGCTGAATTAACTGGAATGGATTTCCATAGATTCACTAAATCAATGGTGTTGGCCCAAGGTGACTTTGCCGCTTTTTTAAACGCGCTAGATAGCGAGCGCATGGATATACTGGAAAAAATTAGCGGTTCAGATATTTATGCTGATTATAGTCGCCAAGCTGAAGAAAAGTTTAGTCAGGCTCAGACTCTATTACAGCAACTAGAGCAAGATCTTGTCGCAATACCGGTGATGGATGAATTGGCGGTGGAAGCCTGTCAACATGACTTAGAGGACTTTAAAGAGCAGGTCGTCGAGTTTGGAACTGAGAAAGATGAGATAGAACAACAGTTAAATTGGGTTCAAAATGTTGCTGGTTTAGAAAAGCAAGGTGAATTGCTAACGAAGCAACAGGCACAATTAGCCGCCCAGCTAGAGAATAGTCAACAAAGCTTGGGTAAGATTGAGGCTGCAAAAGATGTGCTGGTTTTTGAACAAGATTTGCTGGCATTAGATAATAAATCTGAAGTGGTACAGCAAAGTAAAAAAACCTTGGGTTCTTATCGAAATGAAGTGGAAATACTGCAAAAGCAGTTGCAAAAATCCACACATTTTGATGAAAACGCAGTGGTTACCTCGCAATCTATTTCCCAGCAGAAACAAAGTATTGATCAAATTACTTTAAAATTAACTGATTTGAAGTTTTCTTTACCTAAAGAAACTGCTTTATTGCAAAGCTTAGAACAACAGAAACAGCAAAAAGTTGAGGCGGTAGCAGTAGCAGAGTTATGGTTAAAAGCTCATAGTGCGGATAAAACTTTACTTGATAATTTTCCTGATACTGCAAAGTTAAGAGAAGTAAGGCAAGCGTTGACCGAAGTAACGGCTAAACAGGCAGCAAACTCAAAGTGGACAAAAAACACCAAGACAGCTTTAGATAATAAAAAAGCACAAGTAAAGTCAATTACGGCAAAAATTGAGCAGTTAAAAATAAAAACAGCAGAAAATGAACTGTCTATCAAAACACTTTCTGAAGGTAATTCCTTTAAAGAGTTACAAGAGTTGCAAATTGAACAGCAACAACGAGTGTTTGATTATCAGGAATTGTACGATTTAGCAGCAGTAAATACCAAGCTAAGTAATAAAGGTTTTTTTAGTCAGCTTTTTGGCTCTAACAATGAAGATAAAGAAGAAGCTCAATTAGAAAAAGAACATGACCTTTTGCAATTAGAAATTGGGCGGGAAAGGAATTTAATTGTAACCTTGGAATTAGCCGTTAAAAATGAAGGTTTATTGAAGAAGATGGCGGTTGATAGGAGTAGTTTAGTTAATGGAAAGGCTTGTCAGTTATGTGGAGCATTAAAACATCCTTATGTTGATCATCTACCTGCTACATCAAATTCCACCCAAGTATTAAAAGAACAGCGGAAAAAAATAAAAACTTTATTGGTTGATGAGATTAGTTTAAGTAAACAGATTGTTTTAGCTAAAAAGAAAGTAGTCAGCACTGGTCAAAAAGAAGATAAATTAAAAAATGTAAGGGCTCAATGGAATGCTTTAGCGAATAGGTTAAATGCCTTTAGTTTGGAACTAACCATTGATAACCTGTCGTTAATGAAAGATTTAGTTAAAACAGAAAAGAAAGAACAGAGTGATATTGCTAATTTGCTAAAGAAAACCAGTAAAATACAGGCTAGTGTGACCCAAGTAAAAGGTGAGGTAGTCACGCATGAGGCATCTTTAGAGCGGACGATTAAAGAACAGGAAATCTTGGCTACCGAATGGGAAAATCGCCCAAAAGATGTGGATGAGATACAACAAGCTTATACTCAAGCTGTTGAGCAAGAAAATAAATTAGCAGAACAAATTGAGAAGCAGTTAGATCTGTTGGGTGAAAAAATGCCGAAAAAAGTTAAGGAAGATCAATTCTTTAAGCTTTTAAATAGCCGCAAACAACAATGCGAAATAAAAATACAGGGACTAGAGTCTTTAGCTGTAGATATAGAAAAACTAGATAATGAGATTGTATCTAGTTCCGAAAAAATCAGCTCACTTAATCAATCTATTCAGCAATATTCAACTGAAGTGCATAAACAAGAAAGTGCGGGTATGCATTTGTCTTTAATAGAGAAGCAAAAGCTAATTGTTGATAAGGAGGCTGCATTTTCACAGCAAGAAACTGAATTAACCGCTTTAAAGCAAACATTACAAGATAAAATTAAAGAGACTAACGCTAATGATTTGACGGAGTTAAGAGAGTTGTTGGTCTTTGTTCATAGCCAAGATGAAGTGCAGCAAAATCAGCAGGTATTGCATGAAAAATCTGAGGCGCTGAACGATAAGCAGCAGCAACTCAAAATACAGCTAGAATCAGAGCAAGCATTGGCCATTACTCAGCAAACAGAATATGACTTGACTGGAAAGCAGGGCAAGCTTAGAAGGAAGCTAGATATTGCCCAGCAAGAAGTGCAGTCTTTGCAAAATAAATTAGATAAGCAAAGTGGTTTGCAACAAAAGCAACAACAGATTAGCACTAAAGTTTCTGAACAGAAAATAAAGGTTGAAGCCTGTGAGGTTGAGATGAAACTGATCACTTCTGATAGTAACCTTGACTTTAGACGCAAGGTACAGCAAACCATTTCTGATAAGTTAATGACGCAAACCAATCAAATTCTTGAGAAAATCAGTGGCCGTTATTATGTGCGTAAAGTAGAAAGTGAGCACGGTTTAGCGTTAGAAATAGAAGATACCAAGCAAAAAAATGCGCGAAGGTTGCCTAAAACCCTATCAGGTGGAGAAAGCTTTATTGTCAGCCTTGCTCTGGCTTTGGGGTTGGCTGAAATGTCTAATAATGGGCATGCTGTTGACTCTTTATTTTTAGATGAAGGCTTTGGTAATTTAGATGCAGAATCACTTTATCTGGCTATGACAGCTTTGGAAAACTTACAAACACACGGGAAGGTCGTGGGGGTGATTTCTCATGTTGAAGGGGTTAAAAATCGGATTAAAACTCAGATTGAAATGAGTAAAAAACCGAATGGTTTAAGTGCTTTGAAAAGGGTTTCTTGATTCAAGTGCTCTTCATCCTTCTTCCCGCCTAGGGCGAGAGCTGAAGAGCATAACGTTCTAGATATGAATAACTCCTTGAAACTTGAGTAGATACCTATAATAAAAGTAGGAGGAGTCTATTGGCCGTGTCTGCTTTAAGGAACTTACACGCATATGGATATTCATTATTTGCAAGCCCCTAAGTCATATTATGGCGCTTTAATCCAATTAATCTCTTCAGCCGTTTTTTCACCAATAATACAATAACTCAGGTTTTCAGCCATTTCTGAATGAGATTTAGACAATGGAATTCTCGCCGACATAATCTCCGCTTGAGACTGGGGGAATAAGGGCTGTTTATCAGGTTCGGCATAGCCAGTAGGGTAGGCGGGTTCATTATTACCATTGTATTTATCAGTTGCACCCACGGTATGCAGTAGTTCGTGAGCTATAACGATATTGTTTTGCTGCTCTTGATCAGTTGAGGCAAAAGCATGAACAATGGATAGGAGTCCTTTTTCTAACCCTAGTGAATGCTGTAATCTTTTACCTTCACTTGCTTCATGAAAATGTACAAAAATTCTAACACGGTGTAAATTTGAATGATTGTCAGGGGTATGGGTATAAGCCCAGTAGCGAAATCTGATACTCCACCAAACAGCTTCAATGGTATTAAAAGGCGGTGTTGGCGCGGCAGGTGGAAATTCTTGTAAGCTGCTGCCAAGGCTGGTTTTTACTGGCTGTTCATTTGTCAATTCATAATGGCCAGCCTCATTTTTGAAGAACTCGTCAATTTCTTTAAAAGTAGCGCTATCAAGCTGAGCAATATAACCTTCAACCACTGGGTTATGCTCACTATTCATCGGGTAAATCACCACAGTAAGTGGTTCACCCCAAGTCTGGGATTTAAGTTTTTGTGTTTTTGTATAAAAGGCCAGTGCTACAAAAATAACCAGCAAGATAATAATTCTGATCAGTTTAAACAAAATAACTTTCCTTTAGGGCGACATACTTAGTGGGATTTCTTCAACTGTTTGTTCAATAATAGTATAGCCACGAATTTCAAGAATTCCTTTGGTATTCAAGGAAATAATTAAATGCAGCGCATCAGGGTAATTTGCCATTTTAATATCAGTGGCAGAAGGGACTGCGGGAGCTGTGGGATGGGAATGATAAATGGCGAAAAGTGTTTCATTATTATCACGCATGCTGGCCATTGCGCTAATTTGTTGTTTTTCATCAAGTTGAAAGCGCGTTGCCGGATGCTCGGCAATATTTTTGATGGAATAACAGCGATAAGCTTTGCCTTCTTTTGCGGCAATAAGTCCACAAACTTCTTGTTCCGGCGAAATAATAGCGTTGTGCAATAATTGATTGGTTATTTTTCTGCTGAGTTGAATTTCTTGAGCCTTCATTCTGCGTTCCATTGTGCTGTTGTTACTCTGGGGTTACCCGAAAGGTCGTCGTGTGTTTTGATTTGCGTATAGCCAAAAGAAGCGAAAATAGCTTGCACAGGATTTTCCTGATCATAGCCATGCTCAATCAGCAGTGTGCCCTTATTATTTAAATAATGGCGGCTATGATCAGCTATATCATTAATATCTTTAAGCCCTAAATCATCAGCAATTAATGCACTGTTGGGTTCAAAACGAACATCACCTTGTGATAGATGTGGGTCTTTACCATCAATATACGGGGGGTTGCTAATGACCAAGTCAAATTTAGACGCTGGGATATTATCAAACCAGCTGGAGTGAATAAATTGCACTAGTTTGGTTTGATGAGTGGCTGAATTTTGTTTGGCAATATTTAAGGCGGGTAAACTCAAATCAGCGGCGATTACTGTAATATCAGGTCGTTCAGCCGCTAAGGTAATAGCAATAATGCCTGATCCAGTGCCTAAATCAATAATATAGGCTTGAGGTGTCTCAGACAATATATTAAGGCTAAGTTCTATCAGTAATTCTGTATCGGGCCTAGGGATTAAAACATCAGAATTGACTTTAAAGTCTCTTGACCAAAATTCTCTAGTGCCTGTGATATAGGCTACGGGTATGCCTTGCTGACGTTGCTTTATCAGGGCCGAAAATTCGGTTTGATATTGCTCCGCTAGCTGTTTTTCTGGCCACGCTCTAAGGTGAGATCGTGGTTTATCCAGCACATGGCAGAGGATAACCTCAGCATCAAGCAGGGCTGAATCTGAAGAATCGGCCAGTATTGATGCTGCTTGCTGTATAGCCGATTGAATATCAGTCATTACCCAATTGTGTGAGTAAGTCAGCTTGATGTTCATGGATTAAAGGGCCAATAACGTGCTCTAAACCACCTTGCATAATCTCATCTAATTTATAAAGCGTAAGATTGATTCGGTGATCAGTCATTCGGCCTTGGGGATAATTGTAGGTTCTAATGCGTTCAGAACGATCACCAGAGCCTACTTGTGATTTTCTTTCTTCAGACTGTGCGGCATGTTGCTTGTCTTGTTCCGCTGTTAATAAGCGCGATTGTAACAGTGACATGGCGCGGGCTTTGTTTTTATGTTGAGAGCGTTCATCCTGACACTCAACTACGACACCTGTCGGTAAGTGAGTAAGTCGAACAGCTGAATCTGTTTTATTGACGTGCTGCCCACCAGAACCCGAGGCTCGAAAGGTATCAACACGCAAATCAGATGATTTTATTTCATATTCATCAATACTTTCAACTTCAGGCATAACCGCAATCGTACAGGCTGATGTATGCACTCGGCCTTGTGACTCGGTCTCGGGTACGCGTTGTACGCGATGTACGCCAGCTTCAAACTTAAGTTGAGAAAAAACATCTTGTCCACTGATACGTAAAATAATTTCTTTGTACCCGCCGTGGTCACTACGATTCTCAGTGATAATTTCTGTTTTCCAGCCCTTTTTTTCAGCAAAACGTTGATACATCTTTGCTAGGTCACCTGAAAAAATTGAGGCTTCGTCGCCCCCTGTACCTGCTCTGACTTCTAAAAATATATTTCTATTATCGTTAGGATCTTTGGGCAGTAATAAAATTTGCAGATGGTTTTCGAGCTTTTGTTTTTTTTCTTCAGTCTCTTGTAATTCTTCTTTTGCCATTTCACGTAACTCAGGGTCTGAGTCCTTAGCCATGTCTAAAGCGGCTTCCAAATCATCTTCATTACTTGTGTAATCGACATAACAGCTGACGATAGGATCAATTTGAGCATATTCTTGGCTTAGTGCGCGAAATTTGTTTTGGTCGCTTTGTACTTCAGGTTGTGACAGTAGGGCGGCGATTTCTTCAAAGCGTTCGCTAAGGTTTTCGAGTTTTATCTGGATTGATGCTTTCATGTATTAATTAATTAACTTAAGTATTAGCCACGGATTAACGCGGATGGCACGGGAATTTAGATAGGTCCGTGGCTTATAATTTTTAGGGTAATTTAAATATTTCTCTGGCAGCTGCGACTAGGTCGTGCCTGTCATTTTCTCCAGCATGTCTAATTTGGCTGCTGGGGGTGTGGATCAGTTTATTGGTTAAGGTGTGCGCTAAAAGATTTAAAACCTCTTCTGCATCTCGACCGTTATTAAGTTGTGATATTGCTTTGCTAAGCGCCTGGTCACGGGTTAAGGAGGCTTGTTGGCGATAATCTGTAATAACAGACTGAGCGCCTTGAGAGCGCATCCATGATAAAAAGTGCTCGACTTGGGTGTCAATGATTTCTTCAGCTTGTTCAGCGGCTTTGCGTCGTGAATCCATGTTTTGGTCAATGGTATGCTGTAAGTCATCTACTGTATAAAGGTAGACATCGCTAAGTTGAGCAACTTCTGCTTCAATATCACGAGGAACAGCAAGATCAACCATAAACATAGGTTTATGTTTACGTTTTTTTATCGCACTTTCTACCCGTCCTTTACCTAAAATAGGTAATTGACTGGCTGTTGAAGAAACCACGATGTCAGCTTCTGCTAAATGCTCAGGAATTTCTGATAAAGCAATGGCATAGCCATTAAACTGTGCAGCCAAGGCATGAGCTTTATCATAAGTTCTATTGGCAATGATAATGCGGCCAATATTGTTTTGATAGAGGTGTCTAGCGGTTAATTCAATGGTTTCACCCGCACCAATTAGCAGAGCAGTTTGGTCGCTCAGAGAATTAAATATTTGTTGTGATAGTTGTACGGCAGCAAAAGCAATAGAGACAGGGCTGGAGCCAATAGCGGTGTCAGTACGCACTTTTTTTGCTGCGGAAAATGTGTGATGAAAAAGCTTGCCTAAATGCTTACCTAAAGTCCCTGCTTGGTGAGCGGCTTGATAGGCCGTTTTCATCTGTCCTAAAATTTGTGGTTCACCTAAAACCATAGAGTCCAATCCACAAGCAACACGAAACATGTGTCTGATTGATTGGCTGTCGGTGTGGCTATATAGGTAAGGGGAAAATTCTTTTGGGCTTATTTTTTTTGTGCCGGCAATCCATTCAATCAATGCCTGGGGGTTGTTATCTTCGGTTTGGTAATAAAATTCAGTTCGATTGCAAGTAGATAGTATTGCTGCACCACTAATAGCGTGACTGTTCCAAAGCGTTTTAAGAGATGATTCAAGTGAGTCCACTGGGAATGCCAGGCGCTCACGAATAGCAACAGGCGCAGTATTATAATTTATCCCGACGGCAATAAGTGTCATTCAATTGGCTAAAAGCAACAGTAAAAACACATATTCTAAAATAATCTACGATTTTTATCCAAATAGAATCAATTGTGAGTCTAATTTAACGATATTTTCTGCTACTCTATGTGAATGTTTAATCGAGTGTAATAAGGAAAGTCAGTGTTAATTAATAAATTGATAGTTGGGCTAATGTTTTTTTCATTGTTAGGGTGTGCAGGCGCTCCTGATAAGAAAATTGATAATTCAGAGCTCATAGTTGAAGCAGATATAGTGGTTGAGGAGCAGGTCGAAAAGCTAACAGCAATCTCTCCTGATGTGATGTATTTATTAATGACAGCAGAAATTGCAGGGCAAAGAAATCGTTATGGGGTGGCATTGGATGGGTATTTGGAAGCCGCAAAGCGTGTTGATGATGTGCGGGTGGCTAAAAGGGCAGCAAAAATTGGGCTTTTTATGAAAGACACCAAAAAAACTTCGGAAGCGGTTTCTATTTGGTTGGCACAGGATGGAAGTAATTTAACGGCGAGAAAAATCGCTGTACTCTCCTCTTTGAAAGGAAATGACCAGGCATTAGCGGTTGAGCATTTAAATAAAATGCTAGAAGATGATCCCGCAGGTTTTGAAACTACTTTGCTGGAGATGACTCGATTATTAGGCAAAGAAGGCAAGGCTGATTTTACGTTTAAGGTTTTAGAGGGGGTTGCAGTAAAGCATCCTGATCAGGCTGTGGTGTTTTTTGTGCAAGCTATGTTGGCTGGGCAGTTAAATAAAATGGAGATTGCCAGAGAAAAAGCAAATGAAGCGATAAAATTGCAGCCAGACTGGGATAAAGCACTTATTTTACATGCACAGTTATCGGCTCAAAATAGACAATATGACTTAGCACGGATAGATTTAGAAAAAGTTTTAAAAAAATCACCTGAAAACAATAAGGTAAGAAAGCTATTAGGACAGGTTTTAATGAGGCTTGATGCCTTAGACCAGGCTGAAGCTGAGTATAAAAAAGTATTGGAGTCTGAGGTAGAGGATGGAGAAAGTCAATTTGCGCTTGCTTTGATTTATTTGCAGCAAAAAAAAGAAGCAGATGCTGTTGTGTATTTAAAAAAATTGGTTAATAGGCGCGGCTGGGATGCCCAGGCTAGTTTTTATTTAGGGCAGGTAGCCTTTAAAAATGACCTGTATGATGAGGCCTTAGTCTGGTTTGATAAAGTGACAAAAGGGCCTTATCAATATGAATCTTCTATGGCTGCTGTGTCAGTTTTACTGGAGTTGCATGATTTTGTGGAGGCTGAGTTGCGGCTGGTAAAACTGCTTGATCGGTTTCCGTTAAAGCAGATTAATATCATGCTATTAAAGGCCGAAACCTATACACGGCAAAAGAAGTATCAATCAGCTTTTGATATGCTAAGTAAAGGATTGGTTGATTTTCCAGAGCACCGAGATTTGTTGTATGGAAGGGCGCTGGTTGCTGAAAAAATAAATAGATTGGATGTGCTGGAAGCTGATCTAAAGAAAATTTTATTAATAAATCCTAAGGATGTTGCTGTTTTAAATGCATTGGGATATACCTTGGTAGATAGGACTGAACGGTATCAAGAAGCGGCTGAATATTTGCAACAAGCATTAAAGCTCAGTCCTGATAATGCACTGATTATGGATAGTATGGGGTGGTTACGCTTTAAGCAAGGTCGGACTGAAGCCGCGTTATTACTATTGAAGGCGGCGTATAAAAAACAAGCAGAAAATGAAATTGCAGTTCATTTAGCTGAGGTGCTTCGGGTTTTAGGTTATGTTGATGAGGCTGACGCTTTGATTGGCAAAGCACTAGAGAAAACACCTGGCGATGAATACCTTTTGGAATATAAAAAGCGCTTCCCTGGTGTTGAATGAGGGGTAGGCTGTTCGCTATTGTGCTGTTAATACTGCAGTTAGCGTCATGTGCTAGTGTGCCTGATAAAATCGGTTCTGGTTTTGAATTGTATGCTCAAGAGGCGTTGTATAAAAAGACTGAATGGTCATTTTTAGGGCGAATAGTAATAACAGATCAGAATAATGCTCTGTCTGCAAATATAAGTTGGGAGCATTTTGATAACAGGGATGAAATAGATTTGTCAGGCGTGTTTGGTATAGGCCGGACCAAGATTAGTTTGAGTCGTGGGCGCGTGGAAATCAAATCTGCGGGAGAGTCGGATGTCCAGTTGGGTGATATTGATGGTATCGTTTCTTCAATGCTGGGCGTTAAAGTGCCCATTTCATCGTTGAAATATTGGGTTTTAGGTTTGGTAGATCCTTATGCGGATTTTATACCGCAAGATTCAGGTTTTGATCAGCATGGCTGGAAAGTACGCTACCTGCAAATGCAGTTAAGTGGAAAAATAAACTTACCTCGAAAAATAAGACTTGAGCAAGGCTCGGCAAAATTAAAGTTAATAGTCAATCAGTGGGATATGTGATTCGATTGATAATGAATTTTTAAAAAGGTTTATATGACACAGAAAAAAAAAGGGTGGGGGGATAAATGGCCAGCACCCGCTAAATTAAACTTAATGTTAAGGATTACTGGGCAGCGTGATGATGGTTATCATCTATTACAGACAGTTTTTCAATTAGTTGATATTTGTGACTGGTTGGTTTTTCATCAGGTTGATGATGGGAGAGTCTTTCTTGATAGCCCAATACCAGGTGTGCCAGAAGAGACCGATTTAACCATACGCGCAGCAAATCTGCTTAGGCAGGAAGCGGGCTGTAAGCAAGGTGTGCGAATAGAAGTTGAAAAAAATCTGCCAATGGGGGGCGGTTTAGGTGGCGGAAGTTCTGATGCGGCAACGACATTAGTTGTGTTAAATCAGTTGTGGAATTTAAATTTTTCTGAAATTAAATTAAGGCAATTGGGTTTACAGTTGGGGGCGGATGTTCCTGTCTTTGTGTACGGCTATGCCGCTTGGGCTGAGGGGGTGGGGGAGAAATTAGAAAGAATAGAACCGGCTGAAAAATGGATTGTAGTGATAAAACCAGACTGCCATGTTGATACAAAAGAAATATTTTCAGAAAAAGAATTGACAAGGGATAGTAAATCAATCAAAATGGCCGACTTTATTGCAGGGCAGCATCAAAACGATTGTTTAGAAGTTGTTTGTAATAAATACAAACCAGTAGAAAAAGCTTTAACTGATCTAGCTGTTTATTCTGAAGCGAGGTTGACTGGAACGGGGGCTTGTGTGTTTGCTCAGTTTGATTCTAAAGAATTAGCTGAACAGGCTTATAGCGAGTTGTCGGTCAAGTGGCAAGTGTATTTGACCAGGGGGTTGAATATATCACCGTTAAAGACGATGCTGGTTTAAATCAATTATTGGGCTGTCGCCAAGCGGTAAGGCACGGGGTTTTGATCTCCGCATACCCAGGTTCGAATCCTGGCAGCCCAGCCAAATCTATCTCCAATATAAAAAATCGAGCGGAGTGCTTAAATGCAAGATACTTCTATGATGGTATTTTCTGGTAATGCCAATAGGGCTTTATCTGAAGGTATAGTGAGGAAGTTGAACATGCGCTTAGGCATGGCAACTGTTTCTCGGTTTAGTGATGGGGAGATCACGGTAGAGATTGAAGAGAATGTAAGAGGGCGAGATGTGTTTATCATCCAGCCAACTTGTTCCCCAGCTAATGAGCATTTAATGGAATTGCTGGTGATGATTGATGCGCTAAAAAGAGCGTCAGCTTCACGGATAACGGCTGTTATTCCTTATTATGGTTATGCTCGGCAGGATAGGCGATCTCGTTCTGCAAGAGTGCCCATTACCGCAAAATTAGTTGCTAATATGATAGATAAAGCAGGGGCTGATCGAGTTTTGACTGTTGATTTGCATGCAGATCAAATTCAAGGATTCTTTGATATACCTGTTGATAATGTTTATGCCTCCCCATTATTGTTGGGTGACGTGTGGCGTCAGAAATATGAGAATGTAATCGTTGTTTCGCCCGATGTGGGTGGTGTTGTTAGAGCAAGAGCCCTGGCGAAGCGATTGGACGATGCAGATTTAGCTATTATTGACAAGAGACGGCCTAAGGCAAATGTTTCTGAGATTATGCATATTATTGGAGATGTGTCGGGAAGAACATGTGTCATGATTGATGATCTGGTTGATACTGCGGGCACCTTGTGTCATGCGGCCAAGGCTTTAAAGCAGAATGGTGCAATTAAGGTTGTAGCATATTGTACGCATCCGGTATTGTCGGGTGCAGCTGCAGAAAATGTTAGAAATTCGGTGCTAGATGAGTTGATCGTGACTGATACTATACCGTTAAGTGATGAATTGTTGGCTGTTGAGAAAATAAGGCAGTTAAGTGTTGCAGAAATGTTGGCTGAAACAATAAGGCGGATTGCAGAGAGTGAGTCGGTGAGTTCGCTTTATGTTGATTAGGCTGTTGTTGGGTTGTGTTTATATAGAATTGCTTGAAAGCAAGATTGGAGAAAGAAATGTCTAATGTATTTGAATTTGTTGCTGAGAGTCGTGACCTATCAGGTAAATCTGCAGCAAGAGCGTCGCGTCGTGCTGGAAATGTACCGGCGGTAGTTTATGGTAGAGAGTTATCTCCTCGGTCTATTGTTTTAAATCACAATGAAGTTGTTAAGCACTTGAATTATGAGGCTGTTTACTCTCATGTTTTGGATTTGTCTATTGATGGAAAAACTGAAAAAGTTGTACTGAAGAGCCTTCAGCGGCATCCTGCTAAAGCTCAAATTATGCATATGGATTTTTTGCGAATTGATGAAACTCAAGCGTTAAAAGTACACGTACCCCTGCATTTTATTAATGAAGAAGAATGTGTTGGTGTTAAGGCTGGTGGTGTGATTACTCATGCGATGGTCGATGTTGAGGTTTCTTGTTTGCCTGCTAATTTGCCAGAATTCATTGAAGTGGATTTGGCTGCTGTTGAGATTGGTGGTTCGATTCATTTGACTGATTTGATTTTGCCTGCAGATGTTGAAATTCCAGTTTTAGCGCAGGGTGAAGATCATGATCATCCGGTTGCTCGGGTTGTGAAAACAAAAATTAAAGCTGAAGTTGAAGATGAAGAAGTTGCTTCTGATGATGCAGAAGCATCGGATGAAGATTAATCTTTATAGAAAGGCTTTGGTGTGATTAAGCTTATAGCTGGTCTTGGTAATCCAGGGTCGAAGTACGACAAAACCCGGCATAATGCCGGTTTTTTGTTTTTAGACTATTTGGTCGGTGGCGGAACATGGTCTAATGAAGTAAAGTTTCATGGTGTTGTGGCGAGCTATGTTGTGGGTGGAAATAAAGTGATTTTATTGAAGCCGCAGACTTTTATGAACAAAAGCGGGTTGTCGGTAGGTGAGCTTGCTAGGTATTACAAAATAAAGACTGATGAGATCGTGGTTGCGCATGATGAGTTAGATTTAAGTTCTGGCGTGTTAAAGCTTAAAAAAGGTGGTGGGCACGCTGGTCATAATGGCTTGAGGGATATTATTGAAAAGCTGGGTGAAAAGGGTTTTTATAGATTGAGGTTTGGAATAGGTCGGCCGCCAGCAGGAAAGGGCGTGGCTGATTTTGTACTGTCCAATTTATCGAAGCAAGAGGGTTTAGAGATGCAGGATGTTTTTTCTGTTCTGGACTCGCAGTTACCAGATCTTGTTGCTGGAAATGTGTCAAAAGTTATGAATACCTTGAATAAGAAGTAGTTTTGTTTTGTTCGTCTAAGTGGTGGTCCTCGCATGTTTTTAACGTGTTGATAAGTGATAGGTTGTTTTTTATTTATGGTTTTGTAAAATAAAGAGTTGACTATCTAGGGCCATATCTTCATAATAAACAGTTCAGGAGGGGTTCCCGAGTGGCCAAAGGGATCAGACTGTAAATCTGACGGCTCAGCCTTCGGAGGTTCGAATCCTCCCCCCTCCACCATCTTTTCAAAAAAGAAAATTGCGGGTGTAGTTCAGTGGTAGAACTCCAGCCTTCCAAGCTGATTATGTGGGTTCGATTCCCATCACCCGCTCCAATTCTAAAGTATCGAGCGCTCATATAGCTCAGTCGGTAGAGCACTTCCTTGGTAAGGAAGAGGTCACCGGTTCAAATCCGGTTATGAGCTCCAGAGATATTTGGATGGCGCTTGATTTCGATATAAATGTATTTTAAATAAAGTTTGCAGGTTTATCTTTTATAATATACAATCATTGGTTCTTTACGGTTTCTGAATAGGTCAGTGGCTCAATTGGTAGAGCAGCGGTCTCCAAAACCGCAGGTTGTGGGTTCGAGTCCCTCCTGGCCTGCCATTCAGAATACTACTCAATAATTTTTTTCCGAATTTTTTCAAATGAATGCACAGGCAGAAGAAGCATCAAATGCGTTTGATGTTGTAAAGCATGGTTTGTCACTGATACTTGTAATAGCTGGAGTGGCAGGTTTTTATTATTTCTCTGATGTAGCAGGGTTTACTCTTTTATACAGGGTGTTGGCGCTAGTTGCAATTATATTGACTGCAATAGGTGTGATGTTTACCACTAATGCGGGTCGGAATATTTGGGGGTTTGCTTTAGAAGCAAAGCAAGAAGTCAGAAAGGTTGTTTGGCCAACAAGAGAAGAAACAATTAGAACGACGCTTTTAGTGTTTGGTATGGTTTTTATTGTTGGTTTGATTTTGTGGCTTTTAGATTGGGGATTGTTTGAAATAATTAAATCCTTGACAGGTCGAGGAAGTTAAGCAATGGCTCTTAGGTGGTATGTTGTGCATGCTTATTCAAATTATGAGAATAAGGTTAAGTTGGCGCTAGAAGAAAAGATTGAGTTGGAAGGGTTGCAAGACCATTTTGGAAAGATATTAGTCCCAACAGAAGAAGTGGTTGAAATGCGCATGGGGCAACAACGTAAGAGTGAAAGGAAGTTTTTTCCTGGTTACGTGCTAGTTCAAATGGAGTTAACAGATGATACTTGGCACTTGGTGAGAAATATCCCAAGAGTTCTGGGTTTTATCGGCGGTACTTCCGATAGACCTGCTCCGATTTCTGATAAAGAGGCGGATGCAATTCTACATAGAGTTGAAGAGGGTGTTAATAAGCCAAGACCTAAGGTTCTATTTGAGGTTGGTGAAATGCTTCGCGTTATTGACGGGCCATTTAAAGATTTTAATGGTAATATCGAAGAAGTTAATTACGAAAAAAGCAGATTGAAAGTATCTGTTTTGATCTTTGGTCGATCCACTCCAGTTGAGTTGGAATTTGGTCAAGTAGAAAAACTTTAAAACATAGATTTAAACGAATCTCTACTCTTTAATCTAGGGGGTAGGGATTTTTGTATCTTGGGGAGCTGGAAAGCGTTTGCACCCATTTGGAGAGTAAAATGGCGAAAAAAATACAAGCATATATCAAGCTGCAAGTAAAAGCTGGTGAAGCGAATCCTAGTCCACCCGTTGGTCCTGCATTAGGTCAGCACGGTGTGAATATCATGGAATTTTGTAAAGCATTTAATGCTAAGACAGCTGATGTGGAAAAAGGCCTTCCTATTCCTGTCGTTATTACAGTTTATTCTGATAGAAGCTTTACTTTTATTACAAAAACGCCTCCTGCGTCAGTTCTATTAATGAAAGCGGCGGGGATTCCAAAAGGTAGTGGTACTCCAAATACAGTAAAAGTGGGCACGGTAACAAGAGCTCAGCTGGAAGAAATTGCGACAACAAAAATGGAAGATTTAAACGCAGCAGATATGGATGCAGCAGTTAAAATTATAGCGGGCAGTGCGCGTAGCATGGGTCTAAATGTGGAGGGTCTGTAAATGGCTAAGTTATCTAAAAAAGCTAAATTGATTGAAGCTAAAGTTGATTCAAATAAGCAGTATTCAATTGCAGATAGTATTTCTTTATTAAAAGAATTTGCAAATACTAAGTTTGATGAGTCGATTGATATCAGTGTTGTTTTGGGTGTGGATCCAAGAAAATCTGATCAAAATGTTCGTGGTGCTTCGGTTCTTCCTCACGGAACAGGTAAAACTGTTCGTGTTGCTGTGTTTACACAGGGGCCAAATGCTGAAGCTGCGAAAGAAGCCGGTGCTGATATCGTTGGTATGGATGATTTGGCTGCTCAAGTAAAGAAAGGTGAAATGGACTTTGACGTGGTTATTGCTTCTCCTGATGCAATGCGTGTTGTAGGTCAATTAGGTCAAATATTAGGCCCTCGTGGATTAATGCCTAACCCAAAAGTAGGCACAGTAACTCCTGATGTTGCAACAGCTGTAAAAAATGCAAAATCTGGACAAGTGCGTTACCGTACAGAAAAAGGTGGGATTATTCATTGTTCAATTGGCAAAGTTTCATTTGATGAAAATTCAATTAAAGAGAACTTAGAGTTCTTGATTGCAGATTTGAAAAAAGCAAAGCCATCTGCTGCAAAAGGCGTGTATTTAAAGAAAATTGCTATTTCTTCAACGATGGGTCCTGGATTAGTGATCGATCAAAGTAGCATTGAAGTATAAAAATAACTTTGGGTTGCTGGTTAACTAGCAACCGTCAAAGACCGCTGGTGTTGAAAAATATAATCTATAGATTTATTTATAGGCCAGCGTAGGCGGGAGGTTTGCCAGTAAACTGGTGAGTGACCGTAAGGAGCGTCTGAAGAGATGTGTTTAATAAAATCTAGATATGAAATCTAGATAAATTACCGGAGGTAATCTGTGGCATTAAACCTAGATAGCAAAAAGGTAGTTGTTGATGAAGTTGCTCAGTATGCTGCTAAAGCATTATCTGTAGTTGCGGCTGAGTATCGTGGTTTGACGGTCTCTGAATTAACAGAGTTGCGAAAGACTGCGAGAGCAAATGGTGTTTACTTAAGAGTGATTAAAAACTCTCTAGCTAAACGGGCAGTTGCAGGAACTGAATTTGAATGTTTGCAAGATGGCTTTAAAGGTCCTTTGATTCTTGCCTTTTCAATGGAAGCGCCTGGCGCAGCAGCAAGATTAATTAATGACTTTGCAAAAACCAATGATAAATTGGTTCCTAAAGTAATTGGCTTTGATGGTCAGTCACTTGATATATCTGAGTTAGCACGTTTGGCAAGTATGCCAACACGCGACGAAGGTATCGCTTTGATTATGGCGGTTGTGAAAGCGCCAGTAGGCAAATTAGTGCGAACTATTGCAGCTGTCAGAGATCAAAAGCAAGAAGCAGAAGCTGCATAAGCTTATTAAACCAGTTTAAAATCTATTATTTATAGGAATATCATACAATGGCTATCTCACAAGAAGATATTTTAGAAGCAGTATCTA
>CAZMQH010000012.1:8843-21611 GCA_964568245.1 uncultured Methylomarinum sp. | reverse complement strand
CTGATGTTCTAGAAATGAATTAGGATAAACCACCAAGGTTTCCATCAGAATTTGTTTTTGTGTTTGTTCTTGTTCTTGTAAAACTCCTAAAATGGCTTCAAATGCAACGGGCTGGCCTACATATTCAGCTGCGAGCAAGCCCGCAATCTCAAAAGGTTGAATAACTTTATTAGCCCCTGCCTGATAGAGTTTTTTGACATTGTCATCTCTATTGGAGCGGGCGATAATATTAATGTCTGCGTTTAGAAATCGACTGGTTAAGGTAACATAAACATTGATGACATCATTGCCTGTTGCACATATGATAGAGGATGCACCTGTATTAATTCCTGCATTGATTAATACGGTATTTTTACTGGCATCATCATGTATAAAAAGATAACGCTTTTCCTTGGCCAATAAAATATTATTTTCGTTGCTATCAATAACGATAAACGGCTGTTGATCCTTTTCAAATCTTGCAGCGATTTCCTGTCCCACACGGCCAAACCCACAAATAATAATAAAGCTATCAAACCGACTTAGCTCTGCGTAAGTCCTGTTTTCACGCAATGTGTACATTTTGTCATTAAAAGCTGAAACGAGGATTGAGGTGAAAAATGATAATACACCCAACCCGGTTAAGATCAAAGCTACGGTGACTAACCTGCCACCAAAGGTAATTGGGGTTATATCACCATAACCCACGGTAGAAATAGTGACTATTGACCAGTAAAAGGCATCGTATAAATGTCTAATATTACCTCCACTGGAATTATTCTCAAATAAATAAATGGCAATGGTTGAGATAAAAACCAGAAATCCCATAAGAATAGCTAGGGTGATAAGTTCAAAGCGTTTGCTGGATAAAACATCGGCAAATACTTTAATGCTATTTGAGTAACGGAATAATTTAAATAAACGAAAAATCAGCAGTATTCGCAGGATTCTTAACGGGCGGTAACTGGGCAGGATGGCCAGTAAATCAATAATGGCAAAAAAGGAGAACATGTACTCTAATTTTGTATTAAGTACTTTTTTCAGTGTTTTTAGAAGACTAAAATGAGTATTTAAATATTCTGCTCGTTCATATTCTTTAATAATAATGCGGTGTGAGTCTGAATAAAGCCAGGCACGTAGTAGGTATTCAGATATAAAAACAGTCACAACACATTGTTCAAAAAGTTCACCTAAGCGGCTTAGTTTGTGTTCAACCCCATAAACTAGGAAGCAAACACTTAACATGACTAAGAAAATCATAAAGATATCAAAATATGATTTCAGCTGGCTTTTGGGGTCTTCCAGAAGACGATAAAAAAACTGCTTACTTTGTTGATAAAAAGTAGAGGATTTTAATAAGTAAGCAAAGTAAACTAGTGGTTTGGCAAGCATTATTTTTTAAATTTAATCACTTTATTAGCTGGGTTTAGGTTAATTTCATCTATCACTATATTGTTATTAGAGTTTAGGATGTAATTCACAGTTTGGGCAATATCTTCAGCTAAAATCCGATGTGTTTCAGCATCACCCGGTTGAAAGGATAAGTTTTCGAAGAAATTAGTTTTTACCATACCAGGGTTTATTAAGGTGACGCGAACACTGCTGGAGCCACACTCATCCCGTATTGCTTGGGTAAATCCACGCAAAGCAAACTTGCTGGCACAATAGATAGAGCCTTTTCTACTGCCATTTAATGCGGCTTCAGAACCGATATAAATTAAATTGCTTTGCGGTTTTCTTTTTAAATTGGGAATCAGGGCGCGAGTGATAAAAGCCTGGCTAGTAAAATTGACTGTCATCAGTTGTTCAATTTGAGCAAATGAAAACTGCTCAACGGTACCAAATTGTCCATAGCCAGCAGAAAATATCACCCCATCTAAAGTAGGGAATGCTTTTTCTAAAGCTTTTAATTTAGCGGGTATTTGTTCAAGTTGAGCTAAGTCGAGTTCAATAGAACTAAAGTTTTTATGCTTAACGGTAAATTTATTACAATCTCTGGATGTACCGATAACGGTATCTCCATTCTGTAATAGTTGTTGAGCAATCGCTCGGCCAATACCTGAGCTGGCTCCCGTGACCAGTAGTGTTCTTTTTATAGTGTGCATGGAAAGAATTTTGATTCAGGAATATAGCTTAATAATTTCTCTGTGCAGTGTTGCAGCATTTCTTGCTCTAACTCAGCTTTATAGGAGGTGACTTTTTGTTTGGTTTCCATTGGGCTGGCAAAGAGAGGTTCTTCAGGATATAAATTATGAATTTTTTTAAAGTATTTTTCAGGTAAGCGAAATACGCCTAAGCTGACAGAATGCAAAGAATCTAATTTTATTCTACTGAAAACTTGTTCAAATAACTGATCATATTGTTGCTGATAGCCGGTTTGATAAATCAAGGGATCAAAGCGTATGCCGACAGGCCAGCCTTGGCCTTGTAATTTACAGAGAGCATCAAGCCTACGTACTAGGCTCGGGGCTTTATCTTCCACTTTTTTGGCAATTTCATCAGGTGATAAACTAAAAGCAACAATAGTTTGTGGATTAGGTGTCCTTTTTAATAGGCTTCTAATCTGAGTGCTTTTAGTTCTTAATTCCAACCAGGCATTAGGAATATCTGCAAAAAAGGGTAAAAACTGTTCAGCAAATCCAGTCATCGGTTCTAGTGCCAAGCTATCGCAGTCATAACCTGAGAAAAAATGAATGGGTTCATCAGGAGATGCCTGACAAATTTGTTTTATCTGTTGTTGATAATCTTCAAAATTAACAAAAAAAACATAACTTGCTGATTGATACATGCCTTGTAAAAAACAATAACGACAATCGTACAAACAATTGAGCATGTGGGAGAAGTAATAGTTTTTTTTAGCACCGATGTTATAGCCAGGAGGTGCGGGCAGTGCAAAGTTTTTAAACTTTTCAGCCAAGATTAATGCAGGCCCCTGTTTTTGTAGGCGAAAGTTTTGGGCCTTTGGGTTAAAAACTTCACCATAACGCTCACAAATGATTTTTCTAGCTTTAGGAAAACGCTCACAGACTTCAAGTGTACGAGGGTGTTGGCGGATATTTTCTTCAATATAAAGCGTGTGAATCATTTTGTTTTGGCTGATTTTCTAAGTGCAGTGTAAGTGATAGATAAAATGGCGGCAAGGAATAAAATATTTTGGATGGCGCGGAATTTTTTATGCTCCACACTATAGTATTGAGAAATTTCTCTCTCTAACTGTTCAAATACTAAGGTCGTCTTATCCATTATGATTTGAGATGCATGAATTTTACTTTTATTCCTATTGATAATAACAGTTTGGGCTTGTTGCGTTAGAGCCATTAGTAAAGGGGAGTGTTTAAATTGAGATGACTGCTGAATAGTTTTGATGATCTGTTGAGCGGGTATTGTTGAATTTTGATAAATATTTTGAAAGGCCATTTTTTTTAATTGTTGAATAAAAGGTTCTAACGGTGGACTGGAGCTACGGTCATTTTTAGTTTCAGCTAACAGTTTGAGCAGAAACAGTTGGGCATTATTATAGAGAGCATGCTGTGATTTGAAAGTTTCAATCAATTGAAGTTTTTGCTCAAGCTGCTGGTTGAAACGAGTAAAGGAATCAGTCATCGTATTGTTATCAAGGTTTTTAATGCTTTGCTTATAACCTTGCTGAATACCTTTAAGCGTTGTTGTCTGTTGGCTAAGGAGGTCATAGTTTGCAATCCCTCCAAACTGCAGCAAGCATACCGTCTGATTAATTTCTAGGTTTAATGAACTTGCTTGTCTAGATAAACTGCGAAGATTGTTTTCAATTTCGTCTGGATCATTGATCGTATTAGTATAGAAAAGGATGCTTAATAGGCTAATGGCTAAACAGCTAGCAATAATGTGCTGAAAAATGAGTGATATTTTCACGGTATCAATTTTCCCGTTAATGTCTTTAGAAAGCTGACGATCAAACTGATTTCTTCGGTTGATAATTCTACATCTAATTGATAATAGGCCATTTTTTGTACGGCTGATTCTAGTGTTTTGGTTTTTCCATCATGAAAATAGGGCGCAGTGATCTCAATGTTACGCAAGCTTGGTACTTTAAACTCATATTTATGTGCTTCTTTCCCAGTTACTAAATAGCGTCCTAGATCTGCTTCCGTTGGATTGCCTCTCTCCTCAATATAGTTATGCAAAACTCCCATTTTTCCAAACATATTCCCGCCAATGTTAACGCCTTGGTGACAAGCAATACAGCCGTAGTCAATAAATAAACGGTAACCTTGTTTTTCTGCTGAGGTGATTGCATCTTGCTGGCCTTTTAAAAACAAATCAAAAGGTGAATTAGGGGTTAATAAGCTACGTTCATAGCTTGCAATTGCATTTTTAATATTATTCTTGTTAATCCCTGTTGCCGGATAAAGTGCGGTGAATTTTGTTTGATATTTAGCATTTTGTTTTAATTTAACAATCACCTCAGGCCATGATGAATCCATTTCCAAAGGGTTATTAATGGGACCGTCAATTTGATCTTCCAATGTATCAGCTCTGCCATTCCAGAATTGTTTAAAATTAAGAGAGCTATTTAAAACGGTAGGTGAATTAATGGTACCTGTTTGATTATGAATTCCAGAGGAAACAACCAGACCATCAACACCGCCATTATGTAAGTTATGACAAGATGCACAAGAAACTGAACTGTTTTTAGACAGTCGGGTATCAAAAAATAGCCGTTTACCTAATGCAACAATCTCTCTATTAAGATTATGTGATTCAGGTATTGGGGTGATAGCACGGTTATAACTTAACTGGGGCTGATTTTGTGTGCTTAAGCTGACGGTAGAATTCTGGCTGCTGAAAATGCTGTTCAATTGAAGATAAAGAAAATATCCGCTAAAAATGCAAAGGCAGCAAATAAGAATATTTCGAAGATAAAGCATTATTAATAATCCAATAAGTAGGCATCCAGCAAGAGAGGGCTTAAGAGCAAGTGCGTTCTTGTTGAGTAATTACACAAAATGTAACATAAAATTATGCCCAGCCACTTAATAAACAGTAGAATAGAACTAATTTAATTTTCTTACGCCTTGATTAATGAATACAAAAAAAATTGGTTTTATTGGTGGCGGTAATATGGCATCAAGTTTAATTAATGGATTAATTACGAGTGGTCATTCACCTAGCCAGATATGGGTGTCCGATACTAACCCTGATATCTTGCAGTCTTTAGTCGCCAGCTTAAAGATTAATGCTACCAGCAATAATGATGATCTGGTTCAACAAGTGGATGTTGTCGTATTGGCAGTCAAACCTCAAATTATGCGGGTTGTGGCTGAAGGGCTAGATAAAAGGGTAGGCAGTAACAATAAATTGTTTGTTTCTATTGCCGCTGGAATTTCTCAGCTAAGTCTTGCGCAATGGCTAGGTGAGAATATTGCTATTGTTCGTTGTATGCCAAATACCCCTGCTTTAGTGTTAACGGGGGCGACGGCTTTACATGCAAATATTGAAGTAACGAATGAGCAAAAAGATTTAGCTGAAAACATTTTGCGTGCCGTAGGGATTTCATTGTGGGTTGAAAAGGAAAGTGAGTTAGATGCGGTAACAGCTGTTTCTGGCAGCGGACCAGCCTATTATTTTTTATTAATGGAAGCTATGGAGGAAGCTGCTTTAGAGCTAGGGCTTAGTGAATCGACAGCACGGCTGCTTATTCAGCAAACAGCTCTTGGTGCAGCTAAAATAGCATTAGAATCAGATGATTCACCGAGTGAACTCAGACGAAAAGTAACTTCACCCGGTGGTACAACAGAACAAGCAATTAATACATTTGAAGATGGGGAGTTTTCCTCGTTGGTTTCTAAAGCATTACATGCTGCACGAGACCGCTCAATTGAAATGTCAAAAAAATTAGGAGGTAAATAATGGGTGCAAGTTATATGACCAACCCAGTTGTGTTTTTAATCGATACAGTCGTTTCTTTATATATTTTAGCGGTTGTTTTACGCTTCTTATTTCAATGGACGCGGGCAGATTTTTACAACCCGATTTCACGGTTTTTAGTGAAAATCACCCACCCACCTCTAAAAATCCTACGTCGATTTGTGCCGGCAGTGGGAAAAATAGATACTTCATCTATTGTGTTAGCGCTTAGCTTACAGATGATAGCGGACTTTACTATTTTAGCTTTACAGGGAGAAATTGCAGGCATTGCTGTGTTGATCCTCTATGCATTTAAGCAACTAGTTGAATTAGTGCTTAATATCTTTGTATTTGCAGTGTTTGCAAGGGCAATATTGAGCTGGTTTGATCCTAGTAATTACAATCCAGCAAGTTCTCTGCTACAGAGTTTGACTGAACCTTTATTAGGATTATGTAGAAAAATAATACCTGATTTAGGGGGGATTGATTTATCACCCTTAGTGGCTTTAGTGTTTTTGCAATTAGCAAAAATGATGGTGTTGCCGCCGATAAGTCAGTTGGCTTTATTATTAGGCTGATTTTAGGCAATAAAATATATTCTATGAAATGGTATATTTTTTGAATAAAAGTGACTATTGTTAATAGTGCTCATTCCTAAGTATCTGAGCATATTTAATTTAACAGTAATATTGTAGGAGCGTCCGGCCTCGGCGTGATTTATTAGAGAAAACTGCCTTATTTTATTCGCGCCGAGGGCGGACGCTCCTACAAGCTACGTAATTATATTTAGAGTAAAAATAAGTTTTATGCAGATCCTTTTTTCAAGAAAACTAATAGTATTAGTCACTTTGCTTATAGCATTAGCCGGACAGAATGCATTCGCTACAAAGAACATGTATCGTTGGATTGATGAAAGTGGCCATGTGTTTTTTTCTGATCAAGTCCCCCCTAAAGCGGTTAGGCATAGAAGAGAATCGCTTAATCAAAATGCTCGCGTGGTTGAAGTGGTTGAAAAAGAGAAAACAAAGGCTGAGATGGAACTGGTTAAACGTTTATCTTTGTTAAGAAAACAGCAAGAAGCTATTATCAATAAACAAAAATCACATGATAAAGTTTTATTAAGTACTTATCGTAGTGTTAAGGATATGTCTGATACTTTAAGGGGACAAATGTTGGCCTTTGACAGTAAGCGTAAGGTTGTTAGAGGTAATTTAAATAGGCTGGAGCAGCAGTTAATACTGAAGCAAAGAAATGCCGCACAATATGAGCGTGATGGACGCAGTATACCTGCTAAGTTATTAACTGACATTGCTTCAAGTAAAGAGCAAATCGATAATACTTATGTAGAAATATCCAACCAGTTTCAGAAAAAGAAAAGAATTAGACAGCAGTTTGCCGATAATATGGATCGGTTTGAATATTTACTCAGATTAAGGGCAACAGATAATGACTCAGATTATCTGGTGGCAAAGCATAAAGCGGCTGACGAGTTGGGATTGTTTATTTGTGAGACTGTTGATCAGTGCGATAGAGCTTGGGTTAGTGCCAAGCAGTTTATACGTTTAAATTCAACAGTAGCGGTTAATATAGAAACAGATACTTTAATTATGAGCCATGCGCCCTATAAAGATGAAGATTTGAGTTTGTCTATTTCTAAAATGAATGAAGATGATGGGAGTCAGCAGTTATTTCTTGATATCAGGTGTCGTAAATCATCATTAGGTGATGCCTTGTGTCGAAGTGAGCGAGTAAGGGCTATTAGGCATTCATTTAATGATTTTATTAAATCAACATTGCCCGCTGAAGGAGAAATGATTGGTTTTTAATCTATTGTCGCAGGGTAATAAAAAGTCAGTAAATACCTGAGTTATTGGTTTCGGTCGCGGCCAATAGACCCCTCCTACCAGTTTTTAAATACTGTTAAGGCGTTGGTGGTTTCAACGCCTAACTAATAATGTTCCCACGCCTTGGTCTGTAAATAGTTCAAGTAAAACTGCATGGTCGACTCGACCATCAATAATATGTACGCTAGAAACCCCACCTTTTAAGGCATCGGTAGCGCATTGGGTTTTAGGGATCATGCCGCCTTCAATGGTACCATCAGCAATTAAGTCATCAATATCTGTAATAGAAAGTCCAGTCAGTAATTGCTTGTTTTTGTCTAAAATTCCTGCTGTATTGGTAAGTAATAATAATTTTTCAGCTTCTAAAACTTCCGCTACTTTACCCGCCACAAGATCGGCATTTATATTATAAGAGTGGCCATCTTCACCCACTCCAATAGGGGCGATAACAGGAATAAAATCACTGTTGCAAAGCATATGAACAACAGCAGGATCTATGCTGCTGACTTCGCCTACATGACCTAAGTCAATAATTTCAGATGCTTGTGATTCGGGGGAGGTTTTTTTTAAATTGATTTTGCGGGCATGGATAAAATCCCCATCTTTACCCGTTAAACCAATGGCTTTTCCGCCATGAAGATTAATTAAACTGACTATTTCTTTATTAACTTGTCCGCCTAACACCATTTCAACTACATCCATGGTTTCACTGTCTGTCACTCGCATTCCATCAACAAATTGAGATGTGATATTGAGTCTTGATAACAGCTTGCCTATTTGAGGCCCACCTCCATGCACTATAATTGGGTTAATACCAACCAGTTTCATTAGCACGATATCTCTGGCAAAACTATGTTTTAGCTCATCATCAATCATGGCGTTGCCACCAAATTTAATGACAACTGTTTTGTTCTTAAACTTCTTTATATAAGGTAAAGCCTCAATAAGGACGTGGGCTATTTCATGTGCTGTATTTTCTTTCATTTAGATCAGTTGTATTTAAATGTTTATTGGTGAACTAGCCATGGCTTTGGGCTGTAGAGACAAGGCATGCCTTGTCTCTACTCAATATTAATTCAGATAAAACTGAATATGATTACCTGCCAAAGCTTTTAGAGCGACTAATAATCATGTTTTTTTGATTAAAACGGTATTTTTAAATCAGGCCTAATTTGAATGAGCAAGTCTTTAAATTCAGATTGGATACGATCTAATGATACGATATCATCTGCTTCAAAGCGCAGAGATAAGGCAGGCATAGTGTTAGAGGCTCTTACCAGTCCCCAGCCATCAACAAAATTGACTCTTAATCCGTCAATAGTTATTAATTCGGCATCTTTAAAATCAGCTTTAGCAAGTAATTGTTCCATTAGAATAACATTTTCCCCTTCCGCTAATTCAATATTAATTTCTGGAGTACTGGTGCTTTCAGGTATATCGGCAAAAACTTTAGCACTATCGCGTGTATCATCAGATAAAATACCAATAAGGCGAGCTGCTGAATAGATAGCATCATCAAACCCAAACCAGCGGTCATTAAAGAATATATGCCCACTCATTTCGCCCGCTAATGCGGCGCCGGTTTCTTTTATTTTGGCTTTGATAAATGAATGCCCTGTTTTCCACATAATAGAGCGACCACCTTGCTTAGCAATGAAGTCTTTGAGGTGATGAGATGATTTCACATCATAAATAATTTCAGCGCCTGGTTTGTTGGCTAATACCTCTTTAGCAAACAACATAAGCAGTCTATCAGGCCAGATGATTTTACCATTGGAATCAATAACGCCTAGTCTGTCACCATCGCCATCAAATGCAAGCCCAATGTCCGCTTGATAATGCTCAACCCCTGCAATTAAGTTTTGTAAGTTGTCAGGGTTACTGGGGTCAGGGTGATGGTTGGGGAAATTGCCGTCAATATCACAAAATAACTCAAACACCTCACAACCTAAAGTTTTTAATACGGAGGGTGCTAATTTACTTGCAGCTCCATTACCACAATCAATAACGACTTTCATGGGCCTTACAAGATGAGTATCTTCAGCAATGATGCCAATATATTCATTAATGAACATATCATTTTTATCTATTGAGCCAAGGTTTCCAACCACAAAATTTTTATCATCTACTCTTTGTTTAATCTGTTGAATACGCTCTCCAGAAAGAGAGTCACCGTCAATGATCACTTTTAGTCCATTGTATTCAGGAGGGTTATGACTGGCAGTAATCACAATAGCTGATTTTCCCTCTGTATGCTGGGCAACAAAATAAACCAGAGGGGAGGGTACAAGACCCACATCAAGAACATTAACGCCAGTAGAGATGATGCCTTGTGATAACGACTCAGCAAATGATTCGCTAGATAGGCGGCCATCTCGACCGACAACAATAGTATCAATGTTTTTTTCTTTAACTTCCGAAGCGACAGCCTTTCCTATCTCAAAAACCATCTCCTTGGTTAATGTTTTATCGGCAATACCTCTAATGTCATAAGCTTTATAAATAGAAGCAGTAGCTGTTTTAACTTGTGTTTTCTCTACGATGTTCTCTCCTGTCACAGAGGCTACGATGGATAAATCAGGAAAGTCAGCATCAGCGGTTTCAGGTAAGGATATAGGGCTGCTAGGCATCTGAATGCTACTGCCTTCAGATAGAGCCTCATCCTCCATATCTAGAAAGCCAATACCTTCGGGTTCATCAAAAAAGTCATCGGATTCAGTGTTTTCTATTAATTCGCTAGGGAAGTCTGTCCCCCCATGGTCTAAAACACGTTTGAATTGGACCATGGTAGAAATAAGCGATTTCATTTCATTAAAATGTAGAGGGTAGCTTCCGACAGTTTTTCCTGAAAAGAGGTCTTTAATTGCTTTTAAAATAGTCCCTAGGTCTTGTCTTAGGCTGTTGGATATATTGCGATAAGCTATAAATAAAGCAATGCCTATAATAACGGGAGGAATAATAAAGATTGCAATAATAGTAGAAAAAGAGGACGAGCTGGTTGAACTAGTGGGGGAATAGTGAATACTCCATGAAGTATGAGGCACTTTTATTTGCTTATTTAAGGCCGAATCGCCTGATATTCCCTTTGTTTTAGCTAATGATGCGTTTTGTTGCTTTAGTTCAATAAGGCTATTGCTTAAGTGAGGCGCGTTTATAAGCGTTGTTAGAAATTTATATTCAAGGCTAGCCAGAATAACCCCAGCAGGTACATTGTCTACCATAATGACGGAAGTAATCGCTAAATGCCTATTCTCGCCTTGGCCCTGAATAACGGCAGATTGTTTTTTTAATAGCGTATCTTGAATCATAATAAGATCGGCATTTCCCATATGAGGGATCCGTGTTTCATCAAGGTTAGTCACAGTTGAAGGTAATATTCTGATTTTCATCACGTCAGGCATAAACTGCTCTAACATTAATGCGGTAACCTTCATTTGGCGAGGGTTGTCTGAATTAATAGCTTCAATTACTTCAGTTGATTGGGCCATTTTTGAAATGGTTGCCTGTAAGCTATGAATATGAGAAGAAATATTTGAAGCCAGGCCGTTAGCCAAAGATTGAGTTGCTTTCTCTTTTGTTTGACTGAGATCCGACAGAGAAAGCCAATAAATGCCACCTCCTGAAACGAGGGACATCAGGACAGTAACGACTGATAATATGCTGAAAATACGAATCATTCTATTTTCCCTTTGAAAAATTAGTGTCGTCCAGTATGGCCAAAACCACCGTCACCACGATGGCTATCTCCGAATTCGGATACTTGTTCAAATTCTGCCTGGATAACAGGAACAAAAACCATTTGAGCAATACGTTCGCCAATATCAATGGTAAAGCTTGTATTACCTCTATTCCAGCAAGAAACAAAAACTTGGCCCTGATAGTCGGAATCAATTAAGCCCACTAAATTACCCAAAACAATGCCATGCTTATGGCCGAGTCCTGAGCGGGGTAAGAGTATTGCCGCCATTGATGCATCGGCTATATGAATGGCTAACCCTGTAGGGATTAGTATTGTTTCACCCGGTGCGATGATGGTCGACTGATCAAGGCAGGCGCGTAAATCCAAGCCAGCAGAGCCCGTTGTTGCATAATCAGGTAATGGAATCTCATTTCCTAAGCGGCTATCTAAAATTTTAAGTTGTACTTTTTTCATTCATTTTCTCTACAATTAGACTCATTAGCTGTTCAGCTAACTGTTTCTTACTGGTCATCTTTAATGATTGACTGCCAGAAGGCCAATAAACTTGAAGGGCGTTTTCATCTGAGTCAAAACCACCTTGTGTTTTACCGACCCAATTAGCAGCAATCATATCTAAATTCTTTCTGATTAATTTGTCTTTGGCATACTGTTCTAAATTATCTGTTTCAGCAGCAAAGCCAACAACAAAATTAGGCCTATTCTCCAAGGCCGCTACATCGGCTAAAATATCTTTAGTTTTTTGTAATTTTATAATGCTCTGGTCAGCCTGTTTTTTTATTTTTGATAAACTTAAAGACCTAGGGCTATAGTCTGCAACAGCCGCAGCACCTATATAAATATTATAACTTGATGCTCTAGAAATAACGGCTTGATGCATTTCTTCAGCCGTTTCTATTTTAATGCATTGTATATCTTTAGGGGGCGGTAAAATAACGGGGCCACTCACCAACGTAACATTAGCTCCCCTGTTTTTTGCCGCCTCAGCTAAAGCATAGCCCATTTTCCCAGAACTGCGATTAGTAATGTAACGAACAGGGTCTAAAGGTTCTCTTGTTGGGCCTGCACTAATAAGAATATTAATATTTTGTAGCTGTTTAGATGCGGGAGAGGATAATAAAATATGACAAATATCCTGAGCCTCAGCCATACGGCCATAACCGGTTTCTCCACAAGCTTGGCTACCTTGCTCAGGGCCAATAAACTGCACGCCATGGCTGGTTAAGCGTTGAATGTTTTCTTGAGTGACTGTTTTATTCCACATAGCCTGATTCATTGCAGGTGCAATATAGACTGGGCAGGTGGCGGCTAAATAAAGCGTAGAGAGTAAATCATCCGCTAAACCGTGGCTAAATTTAGCCA
>CAZMQH010000012.1:3879-8743 GCA_964568245.1 uncultured Methylomarinum sp. | reverse complement strand
GCTAAATAAAGCGTAGAGAGTAAATCATCCGCTAAACCGTGGCTAAATTTAGCCATCGTATTGGCTGTAGCCGGTGCAATTATTATTAAATCTGCCCAGCGCGCTAAATTAATATGTCCCATCGCATTTTCTTCCTCGGCATCAAGAATCTGGGTTGCAACAGGGTTACCTGATAATGCTTGAAAAGTGAGGGCTGACACAAATTGTAAGGCTGATGAAGTCATAACGACTCTGACTTCACAATTTTTCTTGCGTAGAAGACGAACGAGTTCAGCTGACTTATACGCAGCAATCCCTCCGCAAACACCTAATAAGATACGTTTATTTATTGTTTTATCCATATACTGTAATTATGGCAAATTTAGATAAACTCTTCTATGCTTAAATTTTACAAACGGGGGGTTTAGTAAATGAAATCGTATCTACACAGATCTAAAAGTCTTCAGGGATTGTTGTAGAGACAAGGCATGCCTTGTCTCTACTGTAGATATCCCGCTTGGAGACGGCTTAAGAGTAACGCTGAGTAATGACATGAAAACAATTAAGGATTGGCCTGCAGAAGAGCGACCAAGAGAAAAATTACTAGCACAAGGTTCAGAAATACTAACAGATGCCGAATTGTTGGCTATTTTTTTACGCACAGGTATTGCTGGCAAAACAGCGGTTGATTTAGCTAAGGAGCTACTAACTGATTTTGGTTCCTTACAAGCTTTATTAGAAGCAGACGAAACTCAGTTTTGCCGAGGAAAAGGGCTAGGAAGTGCAAAGTACGCTCAACTGCAAGCCGTATTGGAAATGGCTAAACGGCATTATGTGGAAGTTTTACAAAGAGGCAGTGTATTAACTAGCCCAGAAGTCACAAGAGCTTATTTAACGGCTCAGTTACGAAGTTATAGCTATGAGGTGTTTGCCTGTCTGTTTTTAGATAATCAGCATCGCGTTATCGTGTTTGAAGAAATGTTTAGAGGAACAATAGATAGTGCCAGTGTTTATCCTCGAGAAGTGGCGAAAAAAGCACTGTTTCATAATGCTGCTGCGGTTATTTTTGCCCATAATCATCCGTCAGGAATCAATGAACCAAGCCAGTCTGATAAGCAGATTACAGAGAAGCTTAAACAATCTTTAGCATTATTTGATATTAGGGTGTTAGACCACTTTATTATTGGGGATGGCCAGCCCTATTCGTTTGCTGAGCATGGCTTGTTATGATTGGATCGTAGGAGGAGCCAATAGGCCTCTCCTACCAATGGCTCTATTTTTGGGTTAATATTGCTTCAGCTTCAGCATATTTAGCGGCACAAACTTCAGTCACTTCTTTTGGTAAGCTAGGGCCTGGTGCGGTTTTATTCCAGTCTAATGTTTCTAAATAATCACGAATATATTGTTTATCAAAACTAGGAGGGCTAATGCCCACTTGGTATTGATCTGCAGGCCAAAACCTTGAGGAATCAGGGGTAAGCGCTTCATCAATTAAATATAAAATACCATCATCATCTAAACCAAATTCAAATTTGGTATCGGCAATAATAATGCCTTTTTCTTTAGCAAATTTAGCCGCTTCGGTATAAAGCTGGATGCTTACGTGTTTGATTTTTTCAGCAATCTCTTTGCCTAATAAAGGAATGGTCTGTTCAAATGAAATATTTTCATCATGATCGCCTACTGCTGCTTTTGATGATGGTGTGTAGATTGCTTCTGGCAATTGTTGAGCCTGCTGTAAACCTTGGGCTAAAGTAATCCCACAAACAGCCCCTGAGTTTTGATAGTCTTTCCAGCCCGAACCAATTAAATAACCACGGACAATGGCTTCAACAGGAAGCGGGGTTAAGCGCTTAACAATAATAGCGCGTCCTTCTACTTGTGCTCTTTCCTCAGCATTAGGAATAACTTGTTCTAAAGTCAGGTCGGCTAAATGGTTAGGAATAAGGTGTTTGGTTTTCTCAAACCAAAAATTTGATACGCTAGTTAGCACACGTCCTTTGCCAGGAATGGGATCTGGGAGCACCACATCAAAAGCAGATAAGCGGTCTGTTGTAACAATAAGCAAGTGCTTATCATCAATTTCGTAGATATCTCTGACTTTGCCACGAGAAAGTAAATTTAAATTTGAAATTGATGATTCAAAAAGGGCAGCAGGGGCAGTCATAAAAGCGTGTTATTAATTTAAAGTATGAATGTTTCTATTTTATCATTAAAAATGGAGGTAGATGAAAGACTCGTCAATGTTAAAATGCTTCCCTGAAAGTGAATAAACAGATTTAGATAAGGAAGATAAAGTATGAGTTGGCTAGGTAAAGTAGTAGGTGGAGCCTTTGGATTTTTAATGGGAGGGCCGCTAGGGGCCGTTCTTGGCGCATCGGTAGGTCATCAATTTGATGAAGGGATGCAAGGAATGGATGCGGAAGAAGGGTTAAACCCTGGTGATCAGCATCGGGTTCAAATAGCTTTTTTTACCGCTACTTTTTCGGTGATGGGGCATATTGCCAAAGCGGATGGTCGGGTGACGGCTGATGAAATCAAGCTAGCTAAGCGAGTGATGGATGAACTTGCCTTATCAGGTGATATGCGGAAAACAGCGGTTAATTTGTTTGAGCAAGGCAAGTCAGCTAACTTTCCCTTAGATGATGTGCTGGATCAGTTCCGTAGAGAGTGTCATAGACGAACGCACCTTATTAGGATGTTTTTAGAACTGCAAATTCAGGCAGCTTATGCGGATGGAGCATTAGATAAAGCAGAAGAAAATGTATTACACAGGATTTGTGAACACCTAGGAATTTCCAGATTTGAATATGAACGTATTAAATTACAATTTCAAGCTCAACAGCGGTTTTATGGTCATAGTCAACAGCAACAAGCCAGTAATAGACTTGAAGATGCTTATGCTGCATTAGGCATTGAAAAAACAGCCAGCGATGCGGAAGTTAAAAAATCATATAGGCGATTAATGAGTCAACACCACCCCGATAAATTAGTTGCAAAAGGTTTGCCAGAGGAAATGATGGTGATTGCCAAAGAGAAAACCCAGCAAATTAGAAAAGCTTACGAAACTATAAAAGAAAGTAGGTAGAGCGGCTAAAAAAATCCCCCTTACATCATTATAAGGGGGGAGTGAGGAGGTATAACGAAGTACTTGTGATTTATAAATTAACGGAATATATCTTTATTAACGGCTTTAACCATGGCTATTTTTGAGGCAATCAAACCTTTATCAACCATCTCTTTCAAATTTTGGTCCAAAGTCTGCATCCCATCTCTTCTGCCTGTTTGAATGGCTGAATACATTTGTGCGACTTTTGCTTCTCTAATTAAGTTACGGATAGCCGGAGTACCTACCATAATTTCATGAGCAGCAATTCGGCCACCGCCTACTTTTTTAAGCAGTGTTTGCGATATAACCGCTTGTAATGACTCTGACAACATGGATCGAATCATATCTTTTTCCGCTGCGGGAAAAACATCAATAATACGGTCAATTGTTTTTGCGGCCGAGGTGGTGTGTAATGTGCCAAGGACTAAATGCCCAGTTTCGGCAGCCGATAACGCTAAGCGGATGGTTTCTAAATCTCGCATTTCACCTACCATAATAATATCTGGATCTTCCCTTAATGCAGATCGCAAAGCATTATTAAAACTTTGGGTATCCCTGTGAACTTCTCGTTGGTTAATTAAGCACTTTTTACTCTGGTGAACAAATTCGATAGGATCTTCGACGGTCAAAATATGAGCATAATCATTAGCATTAATATGATCGACCATGGCCGCTAAAGTTGTTGATTTACCCGAACCGGTAGGTCCTGTGACTAAAATTAAACCTCTGGGTTTTTTACATAACTCTTCAAAAAACTTAGGGGCATTTAAAGTTTCAAGCGATAAAACTTCCGATGGAATAGTTCTAAAAACAGCCGCTGCACCACGCTCCTGATTAAAAGCATTGACACGAAAACGAGCAACGCCAGGTAAATCAAATGAAAAGTCAGTTTCCAGAAACTCTTCGTAATCTTTACGTTGTTTATCATTCATAATGTCATAAATCAGAGCATGGACTTCTTTATGATCTAAATCAGGAATGTTGATTCTACGAATATCGCCATCAACCCTAATCATAGGCGGTAAGCCTGCTGAAAGATGCAAATCAGAGGCTTTATTTTTAACTGAAAAGGTTAATAATTCAGCAATATCCATAGCTGTCTCCACAATGTTTAAATAAATACTGTTTTAAACATAGTTCAACTCTTTGTATTTTTAAAGGGCTAGGGTTTAATAACCCTTAATTCAATTTTTTTATTCAGATCAGATATGAGTCAGATAAAACAACGCTTAGCAAAAATAAAATCACAGATACGCCATGCAGAAATTGCCGCAGGGCGCGCTAAAGGTTCTGTGCAGTTATTGGCTGTGAGTAAGACCAAACCAGCCTCAGATATTGCAACAGCCTACCAAGCAGGGCAAAGAATGTTTGGAGAAAGTTATTTACAAGAAACCTTATTAAAGCAACAGGCATTAGCCACTTTTGATATCACCTGGCATTTTATTGGGCCAATTCAGTCGAATAAAACCAAAGCAATAGCAGCCCATTTTAGCTGGGTGCATAGTGTTGATCGATTGAAAATTGCTAAAAGGTTAAGTGAACAAAGACCTGCACATTTACCCGCCTTGAATATTTGTTTACAAGTTAATATTAGTGATGAGACAACAAAATCAGGCATTATGCTTAAAGAATTACCCTCCTTAATTAAGCAAGTGGCTCAATTACCGAATATTTGTTTAAGAGGGGTGATGGCCATTCCCGAGCCAAATACTGATTTTGAAAAACAATGCCAGCCCTATAGAGAGCTTTATAAATCGGTAAATAGCTTGAATATAC
>CAZMQH010000012.1:0-3779 GCA_964568245.1 uncultured Methylomarinum sp. | reverse complement strand
AACAAAATCAATAGCGATCGGTTGAGACAGCATTAATTTAATGCCCATGCCTAAAAGCAATAAAGCTATCAACGGCCGAAGAACCTTATCAGGTAGGTTTTTGCCAATTAAACTGCCTAAATAAATAGCCGGTATACCGCCCACTAATAATCCTGCTAACAAGCTAAAATCAACACTACCAAAATGCAAATGCCCTAAACCAGCAATGGCCGTTAAGGGAACGGCATGAGCAATATCAGTCCCTACGATAGCAATAGATGATTTGCGAGGGTAAAGTAAAAATAGAAAGGCAGAACCAATAGCCCCTGCACCAACCGAAGAAAGTGTTACTACACAGCCTAAAATACAACCACAAAAAACAGTAATAAGCGGGCGGTAATTCCTGACAAAATTAACGGCAAAACTATCGCCATGATTAGAATGGATAAAGGCAAGTAAACGGCTTTTAATAATGATAATAAAAGAAGTTAAAATTAGCATAACACTCAGTGTTAGCATAATAATGTTATCAAAATTGATGCCCGCAGCCTTTAAATGCTCCAGCAGTAAGATGGTAACAATTGAACAAGGGATGCTGCCACTGCCTAAAAGAAATACAACTTTCCAATCAATTGTATTGTTTTTATGATGAAAATAAATACCACTACATTTGGTTAATGCGGCATAAAGTAAGTCAGTTCCTACCGCAATGGCGGGAGATATACCAAACCCTAGCACTAAAATAGGTGTCATTAATGATCCGCCACCAACCCCCGTTAACCCAATGACTAAACCGACCAGTGCACCCGCAACAATATGAAAAATTTCCACAATAAATTAAAGATAAATAAGCAAAAAGGGAGCAAATATAACGGAAGTTGTATATATTTAAAAGTAATTTAAAAATATACTGTTAGTCCAAAAAGAGATAGCAATGAAATTGCAGCAATTACGTTACTTAGTAGAAATTGAAAAACAAAGGCTAAATATATCTAAAGCAGCTGATGTTTTATGTACCTCTCAGTCAGGGGTTAGTAAGCAAATTAAGCTATTAGAAGATGAGTTAGGCATTGATTTATTTGAGCGGAATAGCAGAAAGCTAACCGCATTAACGGGGGCTGGAGAAAGCATTGTTATACTAGCAAAAGATATGTTAAATAAAGCAGATGATATTAAACAAACCGCAGCAGAATTTACCCATAAACCTAAAACAATAAGCATAGCCACTACCCATACACAGGCGCGTTATGTATTACCCGTGGTAGTGGAACGGTTTTTATCTTTATATCCCAATATTAATTTAAATTTACAACAAGGCACGCCAGAGCAGGTTGCAACCTTGTTAGAGAATAATGAAGTAGATATAGCAATAGCCACCGAGGTGTTAGCAACTAGAGAAGGCTTGGTTGCCTTACCTTGTTATCAGTGGAGTAGGAGTATTATTGTTAAAAAGCACCACCCTTTAACGCAAAAAACCAAATTAACGCTAGAGGATATAGTGAAATACCCTATCATTACTTATGTTCAAGGGTTTACCGGACGATATAAACAAGATGAGGTATTTAAACAGCATCGTATGCAGCCCAATATAGTGCTCACAGCAGTTGATGCTGATGTTATAAAAACCTATGTTAGATTAGGCTTAGGCATAGGGATTATTGCCAATATGGCCTTTAGCCCTGAGCAGGATAAAGATTTAAGTGTTTTAAGAGTAGAGCACTTATTTGGTTACAGCACCAGTCAAATTGCAATTAAAAAAGATAAGTATATAAAACCCTATGTTTATTCCTTTATAGAAATGTTTGCCCCTCATTTAACGCAAAATTTAATTAAACAAGCGGTTGAGTGCGTTGATTTAGAGGGTAGGCAAAAAATGTTTTTAGATGTGCATGTTCCTGTTTTTTAAAAAATCGGTAGGAGAGGGCTATTACTGCGACCGAAACAAGGGACGGTGCAGCCAATAGCCCCCTTTTTTTTAAAACATACTAAACTGTGAAAATTAATTATTAGGAAGGATGAGTGAGTCATTACGGCTGTTAGAGCGTTGTATAGTAGGGGGGAAGAGATTAAAATAGATTAATAAAAAAATTGATATTATTGTCTTTAATTAAATAAATTCATTATTTTGTCATAGGGTTTGTTGTAGAATTACGTAGTAGTTTTTTATTAATGATGTTAAGGCATGATACAAGAAGTGCTAGTCAGACCTGATGGAGGCATATCATTTCCATTGGTGGGCGATCTAAACGTACAAGGCTTAAGTTTAGTCGACGTCGAAAAAGCAATCACTCATAAGTTAGGCAGATATTTAGCTGACCCCGTGGTTACCGTATCGGCTAAACAGCTATTGGGGAATAAAATATATGTGATTGGCCAGGTAAATAAGCCTGGTGAATATGTCGTCAATAGATATGTTGATGTAATGCAAGGACTAAGTATGGCTGGTGGAATGACTCCTTTCGCTGGAGTAAATAATATTATCATTCTTCGTAGAGATAAAAATGGCAAGCAACAAGCAATCGAATTTGAATACGGCGATGAATTAGATAAAAATATAATGCTGCAAGCGGGTGATGTGGTTGTTGTTCCTTAAATAGGGTTGATTAAGATCCATTAAAGACAGGAGCTAGCTTAATTATATGAAACATAGTTTTTTTAAATTAATACCTAAGAATTCAACGTGTTTGCTGCTATCACTTGCCGTTGGGTCTATTGGCTTGGTAGAAACAGTGACAGCAAAAGAAATATATTTTCAGCCAGCTATCAATATTCAGACGGAATATGATAATAATAAAAGGTTAAGAACAGAAGAGATTTTGCCAGGAATTGAGCCTTCATCCTATGGTGTTATAACCAAAGTCAATGCAGATGTTGGTGTGCGATCAGATAGATATGATATAGCGCTTAAAAACCAGTTTATTGTTAATCGATATGAAAGTGACTTAGATTTAGATAGTGAGGATGTTAAGTTTAATTTAACATCAGGCTATAGGCTTACACAAAAAAGTCGGGTCGGGTTAACTGCTAGTTTTATCTCCGATACAACACTCACAAGTGAACTTGATGGCGCAGGATCTGGAGTTGTTGTGCAAGATAATGTTAGACGACAGCAATGGTCAATTACTCCAAACTGGAGTTATTCCTTTTCTGATATGCAAATGTTTCAAGCGAGTTACATGCACTCAGAAGTGGAATATGATAATTTAGAACTTGAGATATTTTCTGATTATACTGTTGATAATGTATATCAATAAGTTTTCAGCAACAATGGACACCGTTATTTAGTAATTTTATAAGTGTATCTGCCATGTCATTTAAAGTACCTAGAACAGTCAGGGGTGTTTTTGAAACCAGTCAGGATATTACAGAATACAGCGTCAGTCTTGGCGCGGATTATCAAATACTCCCTACTTGGTCAACATCGTTGAGTGTGGGGTCACGTTTTTCCAATACAGAACAAACGATAAGCATTGCAAACACTTCTTTTGAGCAAACAACAGAGTCTGATAACATTGGGTTTCTTTTTTCTGCCAATATGGAAAAAACATTTGAGGCAGGACGGGCTAGTGTCAGTTTTTCTAGGTCAACCAATCCTCAAGGGCAAGGTCTATTGCAAGTAAGGGACCATTTAGATGCTTATTTTAATCATAAATTTACGGAAAGGTTGCAATTTATGTTAGGTGGAAGCTTTGATGATATTTCAACATCAGGGGCAGAAAATGATGGAAATGCCAGAACGTATTATGATATTAAATCATCCATAAAATGGCTTATTGATCAACAAGCAAGTTTAACCGTGG